>JAQTVP010000176.1 GCA_028707015.1 Dehalococcoidales bacterium
ACACCTTATGACGTAGATACTTTAGAAAACTGGAAATATAACGGAAATATGGCCACACGTAATCTGAAAGGAGCTTTTATTAACTTTTACGATCCAAGTGATCCTCGTTACGACGATGAATATAGGGCAGCTTTAGGTAATAGTGAATATTGTACTACGAGTGCCTGTTCCGGAGGATTTAACTATAGAGGCCGTAAAGCACCGTGGGGATCGCTTTCAAGCGTAACCTCTGCAAACACTAATCAATCATATGACAAAAGATTCCCCAAGGCAATACCTACATCATCGGAGGGCGTATTAGGTTTTACAGGCCAGGATAGTTGGAGGCTGATAAGTAAGGATTATTTTGATAAACAGCCATTATAATGATGGCGTTGATGCTGCTCCTTTATTGTTCTAATTACAGGCATTGCGATAAAGTGAGTGGCTATTTAAAAAATTGTTTTTTTAAACAAGAAAGGAATCAAAATATGCCTAACCCAAAACGAGCGATAGCCCTTATCTTAAGCCTGTTTGTCTTGGTTGTTCTGGGAGGTTTTGTTTCTCTTGCCGCCTATCAGTATATCTCAGACAGGATAATCCACCAACACTACGAGAACAGCCTGCGAGGGCTCTATGCGATAGAAACAGCAAGGAACATTCTTCTTTGGGAGGAGAGCCACTTTACCCCGATAAATAGCTGGACCACTGAAACTGATGATCCTCATTTTCCTGGAGCAACCATTGAAACTTTCAATGGTAAAAAATTCTATTGCTTAAACGGTTATAATGGCTACAAAATAAGAGCCAGGGTTTTTGCCGAAGGCGCTGTTCGTATATATATCCAATCCTACAAGGGTGATGCAGCTAATCCCGAAGATGCCCAATATCTTGAATATGTCCATTCATTTTCTCCAATGTATAAATATGCCATATTTTCAAGCCCAAGCTTAGTGTTTTCTGGTGCCAAGCTCTATGACTTGCAAGGAGGAAGTATCCATACCAACGGAAACCTTGAATTTAAACCTTCAGGTAATGGCATACGTTTTAACGGTTTAGGCCAAATGACCGCCTCAGGGACAATTAAATACGGTTTACGGTATCAGTTTCCAGCTCCGCATATAATAGATAACTTAGATGGAGCTATAGACGGTATGTCTCCCGCGCCTTCTCTTAACTCAAACCATTATCAAACTACTACCGGTGAAAACATCATCCCTGGACCTTACAGATATTGGGGTATCGACGCCTTAGGTGCAACCAGCCTATCTACTGATTCGTATGGTGACTCGGTAGCGGGTTCTTGGGGAAACGGAGTAACCGGTTACGGGCCTTATCCTTTAATTTTTAGAGGAGAGGACACTGCTTTTTATGGTAAGCAAGCCTACTATGGATCTTATTTTTCAGATGAACGAACAATTACCTATTTACAAAAGGACGGTACTGTCGGAAGCTTTAATGCTGCCAAGAAAGCGACTATGAATAGATTTTATATGCTTGATGGTTCTTTATTTAGTAGCTCTGACAGTAACGGTCATTACTATGCCGGAGATGTTGCTTTTAAGCCGGAAGAAGACAAGGACGGGAATCCTAACAATGAATGGTTCGAGCTCCCTGGTGGCTTACCGCAAAGCTATAGTTGGGCAGATAAGTATGCAGATAATTCTGATACTGAAATACCAGTTACTTTTTACGTTACCGAATCATGCCCCGAAAATAGTGCAGGTTGTAATTTAGATATAAAACAAACCACGATTGACCCGAGTAACACGACTGGCTGGCGCTATATGAAGAAAGATCAAACCGGTAATGTTTGCCCAACAACAACAAATGACTGTTACGATAACGTGGGTGGTACGTATAATCCTAGCTATGTAAAAGCGCAGGATTACGAAATCGGCGGGACAATAGAGGACACAGAATGGATTAGGCAATGTTCTACCGACTGCGAGAACGGCGCTGACTGTGTTGCTTGCGACAACTGTTACGATAGTTGTTTTGCCTGTTATGATACTTGTTGGAATGATTGTGATACTTCTTGCACAGCAGGAGCTTGTGCATATGGTGGAGTATCAGGGCCAGACAGTATTGTTTATTGTTCTAGCGTATGCTATAGCGCTTCTTGTTCCGAGACTTGCGGGGATGATTGTGGTATATCTACACCATGTAATGCTTGTGAAGCCTGTTATAATAATTGCTCTACCAACCCTAGCCATTACAAAAATGAAGAATATTATGACCGGATGGTAAGCAGGGGCGGCTCGAATTATAATAGTGGTTATTTAGCCGATGCCAACAAAGAATTTTTTGATGACTACACTTACGGTAACGACGTAAGTAACCCCGGGCAAATTTCTGCTTTTGACACCCAAAAACAGCCGCAAGGATTTTCTCAATATCTTAGCGTGCTTTCCCAAAGAAACATCGATGAAGGAGTATTCGAATCAGGAGTTGATAAAAAAGAACCCTCTCTGGGCCAGCTTTTTGACGCAGAAACAGATAGCCCTTATAAGCAAAAGGCGAAAACGAATGGTACGTACATAGGCGGTAGTGCGGATCTTAGCATAATCGTGGATATCTTAAATTCCGGCATAACCGAAGAAAATAATAAATTTGCTTCAGTAAAGAGTTTCTATAACTGGCAAACCGCTCAAATGGTCAGTGTCATTGATATAGACGTAGGGAAAATGGATGAAGAAAATAAAGCACCTTCTAATGGCGTTATCTATGCTGAAGTTCCTATAAGGCTATCCAACGCAAAAACTCTGCCTGGTGGGCAAAATACAGGCGATAGAACCGCTGTTTTTACGGTTATTTCCGAAGAAAGTGTATATTTAAAAGGCGATTACAATTATGATCCTGCTCGCACTGACGAAGAAAATAATGCATATTGGAAAATTTCAAACATTGCTACGCCGAAAAAAATATATACTTTATCTGAGGCTTTTACTGATCCACAAGTAGTTCCTGATACTAAAGTTTATGCCAACTACCCATATGTTAAAGTGTCAGTAACCAAAGACGCAGGCGGTAGAATTACCTCCTATAATGCAATCTCTGGTGACCAAACCAGTAGTGCTGGCACCAATGAAATATGGATAAATGCCGATTACACTAGTTATAAAGATTTAGATAATACTACGTATATCTATTATCAAGGCATGGATTCAGCCTTTAGGGAAGCGGTTGTGAATGCAAAGAATAATAAACAAACTTCTTATCTTAATACTCACCCTAATCCTTTTCCTAATCAGGTAGGGAAAACCAATTATACTTACAACTCTCTATTTATTACTCCTTATGATTTTCAAACCCTGGAAGACTGGCAATATAATGGAACGCCTGCTACCAGGAATTTTCATGGAGCTTTTATTAACTTTTATGATCCAAATGATCCCCGTTATGACGATGAATATAGGGCAGTTTTAGGTAATAATGAATATTGTACTACGAGTGCTTGTTCCGAAGGATTTAACTATAGAGGCCGTACAGCACCATGGGGATATCTTCCCTCGACAAATCTAGCGTCTGTAAAC
>JAQTVP010000177.1 GCA_028707015.1 Dehalococcoidales bacterium
CCATCGTTTGAATACAGGCTCTGTTGCTTCTGGAATTGCATTTGGAGAAAAGGATACAATCACGAATTCATCCGACGCTGGAATATTTAGTGGAGAAGGGAATTATCTAACTAATAGTAGTCATTCATCAATTTTGTCAGGATTCAGAAATAGAATATATAATAATGAATACAGCGCTATAGTTTCTGGAGATTCTAATACTATACTTAACACTACAGGAAGTCATAACTTTGTTGGTTCGGGTAATAATAATAATATAACTTCTGGAGATTATAATAGTATTTTGAATGGTATAGGAAATAGTGTTTACAGAACTTCAAAAGGAGTAATTTTAAGTGGGTATCATCAGTTAATAACTGATTCAGCAGAGTATGCCACTATTCTTAATGGATATGGAGATACAGTAATGGCAGATTTTGGACTTGCGACTGGATTATATGCAAGAGCCGGTGATGGAAATGAAGATACTTGCGCAATGGTATTTGGTTCAGGAATTTCAACTGATAAATACTCTATATTAGTTGGTAATGAAATTACGGATAGTAATACGGTAGCACAGCAATTTGAAGTTGATATGAGAACACAAATTGGAGATTCTTGTGGGGATAGCTTAATAGTGTACGGCGGGGCAAGATTTACTTGTGGAATAATAGGTATAATAGATACGGCATTATTCGCTTGGACAATTCCTTACGATACACTAGCGAAAGTATGGAATGACAGTTCGTATTTAGCGATGATAGACAGCTTTGCAAATAGCGGAAGATACCTAGTTATATGGCAGGGAGGAACCGCTAAAGATAGTTTGATACCTACTTATTCAGATAGTGCAGGTTTTGCGTGGAATATACCTTGCGACAGCGTTGCGAAATGTGTTGCGGATAGTTTTAATCAGGTAAGAGCGGATGCTGGTGATTCGGCATATACTTGGGCTATAACTGTTTGGAACGATAGCAACAGTTTATTAGCAAGACTTGCGGCTGACAATGTGTTCACTGGTAAAAATACTTTTGGAAATGCGTCTACTGATACCATTAAAACAATTGGTGTAATTCAAACAAGCGCTGGTATAGTTCCTAGCGATTCAGGCGTTCAGGATTTAGGGACTCAAAATTTAAAATGGAAAAGGGTATTTACCGACTCACTGATAGGTTGCAAATATAGAATTGGAACTAACGATATAGAATCTGTTGTTAAAGCGTTCAAAGAGGGAAAATTAGGCGGAAATGATAGCGTTACTATAAATATGTCTAGTGATGTAGAAAAAAGAATAACTGAATTAGAGAAGTCAGATAAAAGACAAAATATTGTAATTACTATACTATTTATACTAGTGATTATATTATTAGGAAAAGTATTTATTGTAAAAAATAAGTAGAGGAGGGGTATGAAAAAGATAACTGGAATTATATTTTGTTTAATTGTTACGAGCAATGTGTTTGCAAAATCAGTGGCTGGTAATATAACTAATTCTGATACAGGTAGTGTTTTTGTTGGAATCTTGCCAACATATCTTGACTGGTTTGATGATTTTATTGGCGGAACAGTAGTTAGTGGGAATATAGGCGATAAAGGTTGGAACTCGGAAATAAGTGGGGCTGATGCTGCTGTTTTAATAACAAGCGGTGAAACAAACTCGCCTGGTCTTTATTATGTTGGAACTGGTTCTACTGCTACTGGTAGAGTATCATTGTTTCCATCTATAACTAATCCAACATATTCTAATATTAAGATTGCTGGTCTGGATAATATTATTATGAGAATATCTATAGGAACGTTATCTTCTGCCCCAGAGGAATATATTGTAAGATTTGGTTTTGGAGATGTAACGAGCGCTGATTTTGTAGATGGTGTTTATTTCGAGTATGACAGAACTACTAGTGTTAATTGGCAATACTGTACAGCATCTGGTAGTACAAGAACAAAAACTACAAGTTCAGTTGCTGTTTCTGCGGCTTACCATAAATTACAAATTAGAGTTAGTTCGGCTAAGGATACAGTTGAATACTATGTTGATGGGGTATCTTTAGGAAAAATAACAACTAATATACCGACAGATTACACTACTATAATGTTACAGTATTTAAAGACGGTTGGAAGTACTGGATTGTATTTTAATATTGATTATGTAAGATATTACAATTCTACGCCTAGATAATAAAAATAAAAGGGGGAAAAATGAAAAAGTTTATATCAACATTATTAATTGGGTCTCTAATAACAACTGCTGTTATTGGAGTTAGTGTTAAAAAAACCGTTATTAAGACAGATGGATATTCAATTAGACAGGAAAAAGTTGTGAATAGCAAAGTTTCTGTAAAAAAAGATGTTAATGTTGCAAAAAGAGTAACTATGGTAAATACCGAAAATAAGAAAATAAAAGATGAAATAAAAAAAGATGTTGATGCTCAAAAAAAGCAACTTGCAAAAGAAAATAAAGCAAGAAGGGACAAATTTATAAAAGATTCAAAAAACAAAAAGGGGAAATAAAAAATGAACATACTATTGCTGATATTTCTTAATATAGGCTTTAGACCTAATTCTACAAGTTTTTTCACTGACACTATGTATATTGCTCAAAACTTGGGAGTTGGAACATTAGCTACAAATAGAGGCGCACAGGGAACGGCTAGTTCCATTATTACATTGGAGGCAGACCAAAATTCAACTTATCCTTGTTTTGAATTAGTTGGTAGAAACAGGAGTACGGGATTAAATGAAACAGAAGGTCAGATAATGTTTATAGTAAAAGATACAAACGTTGTTGCTGTCTATCATCCGACAATATTTATAGAAGCTGGTGAAGCTCAAAATGACTGGCACGATGTTGCTAATCTTAATTATTATTTTCAATCTATCCCCGGGAGTAATGACTGGTATCAAACTGTGCAAATGCAACACGATGGCAGATTAGGTATAGGGTGTAATACAAATGCGAATACCGTTAGAGCTATTATAGAAATTGATACTTGTTACTATGCGGTACCGCCTAATTTTCTCCGAGGCTCACCGAGTGTATTTGGAAATTTGTTGAGGTGGAACAATATGGCATATACGGATACAGCTACGACAGGAAGCTCAACAAACGAACTATTCACAGCTTTTGGATTTAATAAAATTACATTGAAAGCAAAAAATTCTACAGTAGTTACTGATTCAGCAGTTGGTCTTAGAGTTGATGCCCCAATTGCAGGTACGAATATGTCAATAACTCATTCTTACGCTATAGCGTCATATGGAGACATATTACTTAAAGGAAATATGTGGGGTGGCGGGACAACAAGGGTTTATCCATTACAATATGCTTACGCTGATACATTAGTTGGTAATACAGTAGTAAGTGGTGGAAGATTAGAGATGTCAGGAACTGCGGCAATTGCTGGTGGCACAAGGGTTACTCAGATTGGATTGCAAGTCGGAAATATTTCTGGTGTAACATCTGGATATTCGATACAGACGGCAGGAAATATAACATTATCGGATAATACTCCGATAGCAAGTGGATTTTATAC
>JAQTVP010000018.1 GCA_028707015.1 Dehalococcoidales bacterium
ATTTTGCTCGGCTTGTTGATATAGTTCAAAGCTTAGTTCTTTATCTTGCTCTAAACCTGCCATTTTTAGTATAGTGTCTGCCTCAGAATTAGTATACTCACTATAGTTATTCTCGGCAGAACTATGAAATAAAACTTCCAGAAAATCCTGAGGGTGCGGGTAATCAGCAATCCAAGCCATGTAAAACATCTCATCCTTCTCTTCGTTGAGGTTATAAAGGAATCTTTCGGGCTCTAATTGCCTTACCGTTACTTCTATCCCCAAGTTCTGGCGCCATTCGGAAATGATAGCTTCCAGATCTCGTGATATTAATCCGCCCCATCCGGCTGTAGTAATAGTAATCGGTGGTAGGTTTGATACATCACCATACTTGGAAGCTTTAATTAATTCTTTGGCTTTAGCTATATCATGTTCCAGACCTGATAAATCTTCGTTAAAACCAGGCATGCCTTGTGGCAGGATGCCATCTGCTGCTTGTACCATATCTCTAAACACCAGAGAGGCTAATTTTTCTTTATCAATGGCCTGAGAGAAAGCCTGCCGAATGTTAATATCATCAAAGGGTGGCTGGCTGTGGTTAAAGCCAATATAGTAAAAACTTAACTCGGGGACTATTTGCAGATCGTTATAAAAGGATCCTGCTTCATCAGTAACTTTATCAATATAGTCAATATAGACACTGGTAACATCGATTTTATCAGTCTCATATAAGTTCATTGGTATACCACCCCACAGTTGAAAAGTTACCGAACTAATCTTAGCTAAAGTGCCGTGGTATAAATTATTTCTCTCTAAGATGAACAAGTTATTTTTATCCCACTGCTTAAGCTTAAAAGGACCAGTGCCATTTGGTTTTTGCCACCAATACAATCCTGATTCCACATTGTTTTTATCTACCACGAAAGCAGTAGGATAAGTCAGTTTTGATAGGAAATAAGACTTGGGTGCATCTATCGTTATCTCCAGAACGTGGTCATTAACAATTTTGATACCGCTGATTTCTCTGGTTTTACCTGATAATACCTCTCTTACTCCAATAATGTCACCAAGATAAGTAGCTGCAGTTTGAGAGCCGGCTTC
The DNA here is from genome assembly GCA_028707015.1 of Dehalococcoidales bacterium. Classification (GTDB taxonomy): domain Bacteria; phylum Chloroflexota; class Dehalococcoidia; order Dehalococcoidales; family JAQTVP01; genus JAQTVP01. The sequence continues at coordinate 1,081 of JAQTVP010000018.1, forward strand.
GGGAGCACAAGCGCGCTCCCATGAGTATTTAAAATCTTGGGCTGTGACTTCTCTGCCGTCATGGAATGTTGCATTCTTTCGCAGATAAAATGTATAAGTCCGGCCATCATCACTGATTTGCCACTTTTCAGCGATATCTGGTGCTGGCTCCAGGTTGCTATCGAGGTAAACTAGGCCACTAAATAGCTGCACAATGTATTCATGGGAAGTCATCTCGCCAGAAATAGCTGGATCCAGTGTCCAGGGGTCAATACCATATAGATTAAGATTACCGTATCCATCAAGGGATATTTCAGTTTCGTTGTCAGGCTGGCAGCCAGTAAAAAGCAGGCTGCAGATAATAACTATTAAAATAAGAGTATTTAATATTTTTTTCATTACTTGGCTATTGTATGATATTTACTTTTGTATTTACTGAGAGTGAAATTAAAAATAACTGATATCTTGTGTTTAAATGTTATCAGATAAATACATGGCAAGACAAGAAATGTTCTCGGATTAACAGCAATACGAAGGTTTTTTCCCGCCGGTAAATCTAATAAGAGTATAGTAAAACCAGATTAAAAACATTATTCAATCAGGAAAGCTTGAAAAACAATAAGATATGATAAGTTGTAACTATATATATTTTATCTGCTTCCTGCTTTAAATAAATTATTTTAGAAAAGATTTTGTCTTTTCAGGCTCAGGTATTCATTATTATTACCATTACCGATAATGATGTGATCCAGTACATCTATGCCCATAATCTCGCCTGCCTTGGCTAATCTTTCAGTTAGATATATATCGTCTTCCGAGGCTTCAGTATCACCCGAAGGGTGATTGTGGACGAAAATAACTGAGGAGGTACTAGCTGATATTACTTCTCCGAATGCCTCTCTGGGATGAACAATGGTGGCATCCAGGCTGCTAATTGATATTTCAGAAACTTTGATTAATTTATTTTTAGTATCTAATAAAATTGCCAGAAAATGTTCTTTCTTTTTATTTTTTAACCTGCTATTGACTATGCTTACTACATCTTCGGGTGTCTTGATTGGCTGTTTGTCTCCAGTATTTGAGTAGTCCTCTAACCGATTATTCAACTCGAAGACAGCCCTGATCTAAGATGCCTTGGCAAGACCAATAACTTTTACCTGAGACAGTTGTTCTATCGATGCATCAGTAATTCCTTTAAGGTTGCCAAACCGGCCGAGCAGTCTCTGCATGGTAATTATTACTGATTCACCAGCAATACCCCGCCCAAAATTAAAGCTAAAAGCTCCTGAGTTGATATCGCCTCTGCCCCAAATTTCTGTAGTCTTTCTCTTGGTCGTTCAGAGCTGGGTAAATCTTGGATGGTAAATGACATTTTCACGGGTTTCATTTATTATATTTAATCCTAACTAGACCGCACCGGTGTTTTAATAATAGTTTTTCCATAAGGTATCCAGTTCGGCCATATCAAAACCGTAAACCTTCTCTAATGCTCTATTATAGCTGCTGCCTTGACGAAAATTATTCAATAGACTAAGCATCTTATCTTGCCCGTAATTACTGATAAGAAATTCTACCAGGCTATAGCTTTGGGCATAAGAAAGATAGGATTCCTCAGCATAAGCTGAGAAGGGGCTTGATAGACTTTGCGTTGAAATCAGGTTATTTTTAATTGCTGCCTTATTAAGATAGGCAATGTATTCGGGGCTCAGCGGGCCTTCGGTATACATTGCCAGACCTTCATCAAGCCAGGTAGGTAGATTATTATACGGATTAAGTGTCATTTGATGAATAGTGAGATGTGTTAATTCATGAGCTATTGCTCTTTTCCCCCAGTTAGGGTTGCTTGGAGATATGCCAATAGCTAAGATTCCATATCTGGTATAGGCTACGCCTCCTGTCCATTCCTGAGGATAAATCATGGCACTCTGTAAATGTGTGGCGTCTGCATAAATATATAGTTGAACCGGTTTATTAAGTTTGGCACCAGTATCATTGGCTAATTGATTAAGCGCCTGTTGAGCTGATAGCATTATCTCTTGGGCAAAGGTCTTATTTCCCTGATACCAATATATTGTTATTTCATTTTGAGTTAAGCTCTGCCATGGGTAACGATTATCATCAAATTGGATTCTGCTTGGGGTTGTTTCAACCCTGTTATTATTGGTATCTACTACTATCCACCAATAATCTACATTAGAACCCGGGGGTAGCCCGCCAGTTTTTCTCATGTCCCATTCCCAGTGAGCATCTATATTAGTAGCAGGAACAAATTCAATATAGACCTCACTAGTTACCTGCGCGAAGCTTGCTTGATCAACAACATAGCAGAGGCGTATATCAATTATATTAACATCACTCTTAGCGGATAAATTAAAGCTGAGTCCGGAAGGAAATTCTGCCTCAACTGAACTATCCAGTATTGTGATTTTATTCTGTGCTTGAACTATTGTAGGACTTAACAAAACCAGAAACAGTAAGGTAGTCAGAATAATTATACTTATTTTTTTCATCATAGCTATTCACCTATATTGGAGCGGAGGTATGCCGAGATTAGGCTATCCAGTTCTCCATCTAGCACGGCATCAGTATCGCCGGTTTGATAATCAGTTCTATGGTCCTTTACCATACGGTATGGATGCAGGACATAACTTCTAATCTGGTTACCCCAACCGGCGTTTACCCTTTTTCCCTTGAGCTTGGCTCTCTCTTCAGCACGTTCGCTTAACTCTAATTCCAGAATGCGGGCCTGAAGTATTTTTAAAGCAGATTCTTTATTCTGGTACTGAGAACGCTCGCTCTGACAAGTGGTTACCAGTCCTGTCGGTATATGAGTTATTCTAACAGCACTGCTTGTTTTTTGCATATGCTGTCCTCCGGGGCCACTGGACCTGAATGTTTCTATCTTTAAATCATCTGGTTCTATCTTAATATCAATATTTACATCTGCTTCCGGTAAAACTTCTACGAGGGCAAAGGAAGTGTGCCGGGCATGATCAGCATCAAAGGGAGAGAGGCGTACCAGTCGATGAACGCCGTGCTCTGATTTTAAGTAACCAGCGGTGTAATTACCCGTAATGCTAATAATGGCGGTCTTTATTCCAGCTTCGTCGCCTGGAGATATATCTAAAATATCAGACTTGTATCCATGGCGTTCAGCCCAGCGCATGTACATTCTGAGTAGCATTTCTGCCCAGTCTTGAGATTCGGTGCCACCGGCTCCGGCGTGAATAGTTATAATGGCATTACGAGAGTCATACTCGCTTTTGAAAGCTAATTCCAATTCCATATTATCAAGCTGAGCGGCTATTATATTAACCTCAGTTTGTAGTTCTTCCAGAAGCGATGCGTCATCTTCAGCTAAAAGAACCAGTTCAATTATATCAGCTATTCTTTTCTCTAATACCCGCCATTGATCCACTAATTTTCGCGTGTCAGATAACTGACGCATAATATCCTGTGCCTGAGATTGATCGTACCAGAAACTGGGGTCAGCCGTTTCTTTTTCTAATCTGGTGATTTCCTGTTCTTTTGCAGGAATGTCAAAGATGCACCAGTGCCATGGCTACTCTAGACTTTAAATCATTTAATTTATCCTGCATCTGATGTCCCTATCAATCTCATTGTTAAAGCTATTCATAATAAATAAAAAAATTTAACTTTGGAGATTGTTTTATTTATATTTTAAGATTCCCGCCAACTGCCAGATGGGCCAGTCGTGTAGTTTCTGGTAAACGATAACCAAGGCAGCACTCCTGTACCCAGTAGATAGCAGTTTTCAAGTCAACCTTATGGCCAATGGAGACATAAACGGGTTTTACCTTGAGCTTGGTACGTAAAGCTGCTCCTATAGTTTCATTCTTGTCTAATATATTAGCATAACTGCCCGGTTCATCTCCAAGTTCCTGATGTTTTCCGCATAAAATGGATTTAGCACAGCCGATTGTCGGTGTGTTTAACCAGAGTCCCAGATGAGAAGCGAGACCCAGCCTTCGCGGGTGGGCAATTCCCTGTCCATCAGCAATGATGAGATCAGGAATAACTGTAAGCTGTTGGCAGGCAGCCAATATCAGTGGCGCTTCTCTGAAGGATAATAGTCCCGGTATATAAGGGAATCCGAGCTTACCCTGCACTATTTTTACCTCTACCAGATTAAGTTGCGGATACTGTAAAACGACTACTGCCCCGGTAGCCATTTCCTGTCCTTTTCCTGTTGATATATCCACGCCGGCTATATAGTGCGGAGTATAAATTTCACTTTTTGCAGATACCTGTTTTGCCAGTCGTTGTTGTATAGTTTTTGCTTCAGTGGTGCTGACCTGCCAGTTGTGCAAGTTTATTGCCTTCATAAATGGATTATAACGAGTGTATAGCCCTCTGGCAATGTGAATTAGCTACTGAAATTCGCTTGTATTACTGAAAAATAATGACAAAATTTATCGATAGATTTTAACAATTGTATCAAAAACATTCGTGCAGTGGCCAAATTTATATTTGGCTCGTTGCTGCCAGTAATTTTAACCGTTGTATTATTCTTGGAGGAGATGAAGGGAATGAGCTTATTATAGTAGGAGCTATTACTATAAATATAATAAATAAAATACATAAACCTGACATTAAACAATTAAAAAAAAAGATAATATTTTACCTTTTGATGGATTCTGGCGGTATCAAAATCTGTGCAAAAAATAGCTAAATAGATAATTTTGTCTATTGTTGACAGTTACATGGTTATGGGGCATAATAACTTATAAATATATGAGGCTAGGTAAGAATGGTAAAGATTAGATTAAGGCGGGTAGGCAGTAAGAAAAAGCCGAATTATCGGCTGGTAGTAGCAGATTCACGGGCACCTCGTGATGGAGCATTTGTTAATATTATCGGGCAGTATAATCCCCTGACTGAACCGGAAACAATCATTATTGATGAAGAACAAGCGCTAAGCTGGCTTAACCAGGGTGCGCAGCCAACAGCTACTGCTGCTAGGTTATTATCTAAAGTAGGCATTATGGAAAAGTTCAAATCAATCAAGGAGAAGACATGAAAGAACTAGTAGAATACATTGCTAAGTCAATTGTCAATGCACCTGATGATGTGGTGGTTACTGAGGAGAATAATGAACAAGGCATAATACTTAAACTGCAGGTGGCCGATGATGATAAGGGCAGAGTTATTGGTAAGCAGGGTAGGATTGCTGAAGCAATGCGTAGTTTAATTCGGGTGAAAGCTGCTAAAGCTGGTACTAGAGCTAGCCTTGAAATTATATAAAAATAACCTGAGGATTAAGTTTGATAAGGTAATTATTAATATTATCTTTAGATAATGTTTGGAATTAATAAGTCTGCTGAAACTGATATCAGAGACAAATAAGCATAAGTTCCACGTAATTTAGCTGGGTAAAGTAAATTATCCCTGAGCAGTTGGAGATTATTTATGGGTTCTAACCCTGAAACTAAGTTTTGGGTTATATGTCCTATTTGCCAGCGAGCTAGTCCGGCGGGAACGACGTACTGTAAACATTGTTGGGGAGCGTCTCTTAGTTCAGGGACTTTAGTGCCTGATGAGGAATTAGATGCAGTATTAAAAGATAGGGCGTCGCGATTAAAGCGCAGGAAATTAATTAGAACAGTAATTGTTAGCCTTATTTCTGCTGCGCTTTTATTTTCTGCTATTTACTACGGTTTATATAATTTTACTGACATAGTGGCCAGGCCTCATGAAGATATAACCTCTGATTCTCTCATTGGAGAGTGGTCTATGTTCCGTCATGACTTAGCTCGTTCCGGGACTGTAAATTTGGAGAACAGTCTGCCTCAGGGTGTTATAAAATGGACTTTTTCTGTAGACATTCCAATTAAATCATCACCAGTGATAGTAGATGACATTGTATACTTTGGGGCACAGGATTCTAAGTTCTACGCTTTAAATGCGGTAACTGGTGATAAGCTTTGGGAATATAATACTGGTGGTTGGATTGAATCTTCAGCAGCAGTGGTTAATGGGGTTGTCTATTTTGGTTCAAATGATGGTAAATTATATGCTCTTGATGCCTATAGTGGTGAAAAGTTCTGGGATTTTGAAACACCATATCCTATTATGTCTTCACCGGCAGTGGCTGATGGCGTAATTTATTTTGGAGCTGGTGATTTTTATGTCTATGCTGTTGATATCGAAAAAGGAGAGAAGCTCTGGCGTTTTCTTGCCGGAGGTTTGATAAACTCGTCGCCGGTGGTGGCTAATGGAATACTGTATATTGGATCAGGATCGGAATACTGCTATGCTCTGGATGCAAAAAGTGGAAGACTTCGGCTAAAATTTAAAACATACCATTCGGTTATATCATCGCCGGCAGTAAATGGTGGAATTGTATATTTTAATACTTCGAAAGGTTTCCTATATGCCGTTGATGGTAATGCCAGAACGTGGCCTTACGAACACCAGCTTAAACCATTTTGGATACAGCTTTGGGGAATGGGTTTGCCATTACCTGAACCTCCGATGCAGTCAGGTTTTTTGTGGGTACTAAATATAGGTCGAACATCATTTTCAACTCCAATTATTGCAAATGACATTACATATGTAGGTTCTGATAATAAACTTGTTGCCGTAGATGTTCAGCAGAGGAAGAAAATTTGGGAGTTTGAAGCTGAGGATGTAGTAAGGTCTTCGCCGGCTTTAGTAGATAACGTTATCTATGTAGGTAGTGAAGATGGGAAACTATATGCTGTTGATGCTGTTCTTGGCGAGAAGCTCTGGGATATTACTACCGAAGGGAAGATTACAGCATCACCCGCCGTGGTGAATGGAGTAGTTTACATAAGCTCACATGATGGTAAACTATATGCTATTGAGTAGTAATGAAAACATCCGAATTAAAATTTATAATTATCGGACAGATTCTAGCTCCTTGGGGCGACGGGGGAAAGCTAAAGATAAAAGTAATGACTGATTTTCCTCAGCGTTTTGCTTCTTCTTCAATAATCTACATTAATCAGTGTCCTATGACTATTGACAGTACTGAACACTATAAAGGCGGAACTATTATTAAGTTAAAATCAGTAGATACTTTTACGGATGCTGAGAAGCTGCGGGGTAAGCTAATAGAAATACATTATGATCAGGTGCATGTTCTCTCCGAGGGACAATATTATCACTTTCAACTTATTGGCCTGGAGGTATGGACTACCCAGAACAAATTATTAGGAAAAATCACTGAAGTTATTTCCGGTCAAAGTAATGATAATTATGTGGTCAAAGATAATGAGGGTGAGGTTCTTATTCCGGCCATCGAGGATGTGGTGAAAACAGTTGATTTGGATAATGGCCGTGTAATTATTGAACCCATAAAGGGTTTGCTTGACTTAAATAAAAAGAAAAAAAGCTAGCTGATTACTGAAAAATTTTAATTAATATTCCTCTTTACTAATGTAGTAAAAACAAACTTGCTTAATTCTGTTCTCTCTGAATAAATAATACTCTTGTTATATTTACTAACATTAATAAACACGCATCAGGTGATGTATTCCAGTTATAATTACTCCCTCTTATTATTTATGGGATTAGTTTCTCCAGCTTTAAAGAGTGCATATTTTGTCAACATAGGCGCCATAAGTTCGTTTATGATAACTGAAGCAATAATTGAGTTTACTATTATATCACCGAATGCAGGAAAAATATTCTTGCCAATAAGAGCGAGTCCAAGTGAAACCCCGGCCTGTGGTAGCAGAGCAAGGCCTAAGTATTTTTTTACTTCTTTTGGAGCATGAGAAATCATGGATCCAACTCTTGCTCCAAAATATTTGCCTATATATCGGGTTATTGTAATTAATAATGCAAGTATACCAGTAACTTTTATAATGCCTAGGTCAAAATGCAATCCTGCCAGGACAAAAAACATGGTATAAATTATCTCTTCAGTATTCTCAACTGCCAAAAAGATCTTATTATCCCTTGTTTTATTGATTATGATAAAGCCCAAAATCATGTTTGCTAGAATTGCCGAGCTTCCAAGGAGTTCGCTGATACCGCCGCAGAGCATAATCATGCCAAATGATATGACTAACAATAGATCTGATGTTTTTACCAGTCTGACTATATAAATCAGAATAAAGCCTGCTAGTGATCCTATTGCTATAGATTCAGCAATGTGTATTAAAGGAGCTCCCAGCATTTCAAAAAGGGAAAAAGTATTGATATCACCCATTAGAGGTTTGCTAATACCTATTGTGAGCGCAAAGGCTATTACTGCTACCGCGTCATCAAGCCCTACCACTGCTAATAAAGTGGTGGTGAAAGGTCCACTCGCTTTGTATTCATGAACTATTGCCATTACTGCTGCTGGGGCAGTGGCACATGCTGCCGCTCCGATAACAAATGCTAATGGAAAGTAGGTATGAACCAAAGAGGCGTTTGGAATGTTTAAGATAAAAGGTGCTATGCATGTTAATGCTAAGCCAACTATTAGCCAACCAACTATACTCTCGAGGGTTGTTATCCAGGTGATACTTTTGCCTAGTTTACTTAGCGATTCTATGTGAAGACTGCCCCCTATTAAAAAGGCGATAATACCCAGACCAATGTCAGTAATTATATTTAAATTTTCTATAGTTTCTGCGGATATTATATTTAACAGAGAAGGGCTAAATAAAATGCCGACCAGAATATAACCGGTAATTCTGGGAAATTTGATTTTTTCTATGGCTAATCCGCCCAGAAAACCGATAACTATTATTATTCCTATTGCTAAGACTAGATTTATTTCCATAACTGCCCTATGGATACTAGCTATTATAAAAATATATTCTACAGCATAGCGTGTATTATGACTAGGAAAAAATTAGTAGGGATAATACTAGCGTGTTAATTAGAACAAAATAGAATTAGAGGCTGATAAAATTCACTTTTATCAATTACTAACCTTACTGTTTTTCATAAAACATCTCAATTGTAAAATAAATATTAATACCTGTGGTCTGATTAGTCCGGCTAAAAAGGTTTATTATCTTTTTGAAATTGTGTGAGGTAAAATTCTGCTGGTATTAAAAAGCTTTTCTTAAAAATATTTGGAAATTACATTGAATGTTTATTTAAAAACAATTATGATCTGCGGTTATTAGACTGCTGGGGTAAAGTTAAATATCTTCGCTAAAAAGTTGGGTAAAGTCTCCATTAAAGCTCTCTAAGAAGCTATGCATATCTAGAACTTCATTAGTAGTTATATTATCTAGATTGCGGAACTTATCTAATTCAACTTCAGTAAGGTCAGTAATACCACTGGGTTTTCTATCTTCTTTAATTACAGCTGCTACCAGACATTGAGTTTTACAGTTTGAACAAGACACACTAAAAAACCACAAATTTTCCTTATGGTCAAGAATCTGAACGTCATCTATATCATAGTGCTGTCCACAAACACTACATTTGATTGAGGTCATAAACCTTTTAATAATCTGGTCTTCCATAAATATAGTTAATCAAACTGATTTACAATCTGTGTTATATAAACGCTTATTTTAAGACTTTCGTTTATTAAAATCATCTAAATCAAGGGTATTGATAAACTCATGGAAGGCTGACATTTTTTTCAGTTCTTCATCACTAATTTCGTCATTAATAGTCTCGCCTTCTTTGCCCTCCTGCTGAACAGGTTTACCGGTTTCTTTATCTAATAATATACTCGCTTTGTCCAAAACTGTCTCATCAGCAAAGATAGGTACCTCTGCTCTTACTGCTAATGCCAAGGCATCGCTCGGTCGGGAATCAATTTCTATCTGTTCTCCATCCAGATCAAAAATAATCTTGGCATAGAAAGTATCATTTTTAAGTTCGCTAACTATAATGGAATTAATAGTAGCTCCTAATGTGGTAATAACTATATTTAGTAAATCATGGGTTAATGGCCTTGGTACAGTAACACCTTGCAGTTTTACAGCTATAGCATCCGCTTCGGAAGGACCAATCCATATGGGTAAATAGCGTTCTGCCATTTTTTCTTTAAGCATAACTACTCGTTGGTAATTCATCAGGCTGACTCGAATGCTGTCAATAGTCATCTCTATCATATCGGACCTCCTCTATTCCTCAACCAAGCCGTATTTTACTCTGTAGTACTGCTACTGTCAACTGAGTCAATAAGAGAGGAGACTTCATTACAATACTTGATTTAGATTTACCCTTTGCCGCTATTTAGTTAAACTGCCTTATTATGCTATAATTAATATGGCAAAAATATAACTTAAAACAAAATGGAGGAATGGTAATGCACTCAGGTAAAAAAATTGTTGTTTGGTTTAATGAGGTAACCAAAGATAATGTTGCTACAGTTGGCGGGAAGGGAGCAAACCTGGGTGAAATGACCAAGGCAGGTATTCCTGTCCCCCAAGGATTTATTGTAACTGCTGATGCTTATTTTTATTTCATCGAAAAAGCCAATATAATGGGTAAAATTCGTAGCCTGCTGGAACCCCTTGATGTAAATGATAGTAAGCAGCTTCAAGAAATTACGGCTAAAGTAAGGCAGATAATTCTAGATACTCCTATACCTCCGGAAATAGTGGCTAAAATTAAAAGCTATTACGAGGAAATGGGTAAGGGTTTGGTAGCGGTACGTTCCTCAGCTACTGCCGAGGATTTACCAGAGGCTTCCTTTGCTGGTCAGCAAAGAACCTATCTTAATATTGAAGAAGAGGATGAGGTAGTTAGCGCAGTGCAGGGTTGCTGGGCATCGCTGTTTGAGGCAAGAGCTGTCTTTTATAGAGAGCAGCAGGGTTTTGATCATTTTCAGGTAGGTATAGCTGTGCCGGTACAGAAAATGGTGCAGTCTGAGGTTTCAGGTGTTATGTTTACCTTAGAACCAGTAACCAGTGATACCAGTAAAATTGCCATTGAAGCTGTTATTGGACTTGGCGAAATGATAGTTTCGGGGGATGTTACTCCGGATACATATATTGTTGATAAAGTTCAGATGAAGATTATTAAGAAGGAAATTGCCGCACAGGAATGGAAATTAGTTAAAAAAGCAGGTGGTGGTAAGGGTGATGATGCTAACATAAAGATTGTTCTTACTCCAGAAGAACAGGCGCGGCAAAAAATAAGTGATGAAGACATAATAGCTCTTGCCGGAATTGGGAAGCGTTTAGAGGATTGGTATCAATTTCCCCAAGATGTGGAGTGGGCTAAAGAGGATAATAAAATTTATATAGTTCAAACCCGTCCGGTCACTACTATTAAAGAAAATGAAACCGGAGAAAAATCAGAAATTGAAGCTCCGGTAATTGTATCTGGTGCACCAGCTAGTCCGGGTATGGCCTCAGGTAAAGTCAGGATAATTACTGATACCAATCAAATAGATGAGGTTATGGATGGAGATATTTTAGTTGCCGAAATGACTACTCCTGATTTTGTACCAGCAATGAAACGGGCTGCGGCTATCATAACTGATCGTGGTGGGAGAACAGCACATGCTGCTATTGTTAGTCGAGAGTTGGGTATTCCCTGTGTTGTCGGTACCGGACAAGCAACAACTATTCTGAAAAATGAACAGGTTGTAACTGTGGATGGTTCGCAAGGTAAAGTTTACGATGGTAAGCTGTATATTAAAGAAGCAATTGATACCAGTACTAAACCAATAATAAAGACTAAAACCAGGGTTTACGTAAATTTGGCTCAGCCGGAACTGGTTGAAAGAGTATCAGCTCGTAATGTGGATGGCATTGGTTTGCTTCGAGCCGAATTTATGATTGCTCAGATTGGTGAGCATCCTCGCTATATGATTAGTCAAAATAGAGGTAATGAGTTTGTTGATAAACTGGCTCAAGGTATCACTGCTTTTGCTAAAAATTTTAGCCCAAGGCCTGTAGTTTATCGAACAACTGACTTCAAGACTAATGAATATAGAGACCTTATTGGCGGTCAGGACTATGAGGATATGGAAGAAAACCCGATGATTGGTTACCGGGGGGCTTCTCGTTATATTGCTGATCCTGAGGTGTTCAAACTGGAATTAGAGGCGATAAAAAAAGTCAGACAGAACTTTAAAAATTTATGGGTAATGATTCCATTTGTCAGAACTGTGAATGAACTGAGAAAAACCATTGAGATTATGGAATCTGAAGGATTAAAGCGCTCTGACGATTTTAAATTATGGATGATGGTTGAAGTGCCATCTAATATATTTATTATTGAAAAATTCCTTGAAGTTGGCATTGATGGTATATCAATTGGCTCGAATGATTTGACGCAGCTTACTCTTGGTATTGATCGAGATAGCGAAAAATTAGCTGACACATTTGATGAGCGTAATGAAGCAGTACTTGTAGCCTTGGAACGAGCAATAAAAGTATCTAAAAGCATGGGAGTTACCTCATCGATTTGTGGACAGGCACCTTCGGTATACCCTGAACTCACCGAAAAATTAGTGAAGTGGGGTATTACATCAGTTTCAGTAAGCCCGGATATGATTGACACTACTAGAGAAATTATTGCCAAGGCTGAAGAGAAACTTAAACTTAATGATTAAACGGCTGAATATTCGCCAGATAACAGAAGAATTTGAGAAAAGCCTTTCTCCTTATGCTGCGAAAAGTGTGATGTCGCGTGGGAGAGCCAGGCCTGAGGAAGATTGTGCAGTTCGTACTGTTTTTCATCGTGATCGTGACCGCATAATACATTGTAAGGCATTCCACCGTCTCAAGCATAAAACACAGGTATTTATTGCTCCCTTGGGGGACCACTATGTGACACGACTTACACATACTCTTGAAGTAGCTCAAATAGCTCGTACTATAGCTCGGTCCCTGAAACTTAATGAAGATTTGACTGAAGCTATTAGTTTGGGGCATGATTTAGGCCATACTCCTTTTGGTCATATCGGTGAGGAGCTATTGAATGAACTTTATTACGATGGATTCAGGCATAATGAACAGAGCCTGCGGGTTGTTGATATTCTGGAGAATAATGGACAAGGACTTAATCTTACTTGGGAGGTAAGAGACGGCATCTTGAATCATTCTAAACCACAAACAGATATCTGGGGTAAAGACTGGGGAGAAGTTAATACTTTTGAAGGTGAAATATGCAAAATTTCGGACATCGTTGCCTATCTTAACCATGATATTGATGATGCGATAAGAGCTGGAATAATTACTGAGAGTGATTTGCCCTTGTCTACTATTCAGGGGTTAGGCAGTTCCCATTCACAACGAATTAATACCATGGTTTGTGATATTATTGAATGTTCCTGGGTAGTTAGTGGCCATGGTGAAATAGATAATCCTGTTATCGGTATGAGTCCTCAAGTTTTAGAAATGAGTAATAATCTGCGCGAGTTTCTCTTTGAGAGAGTATATAAATTACGCTCTGC
>JAQTVP010000019.1 GCA_028707015.1 Dehalococcoidales bacterium
GGAATTTAAACGAGCCAAAAGGGAATTGGAGTTTGTGTTAGCTATATTGGGTAGTCTGGTCGAGCTGGGGGGATTCGGACCCCCTACCTTTTGACTGCCAGTGAAACGCTCTCCCAATTGAGCTACAGCCCCATAAAAACAAGTATAATTTAGCAGAAAATGCTATTGAAAACAAGCCAGTATTACAAATATCCATCTATTGCCGCAAATTTATAATAAAAAAATACGTTAATTTGGAATTAGATTGGCAGACCAAATGCCCTTAGTATTCCACCTAACCCCCAATATCCGGCGGCAGCAACTGTTATCCCTTTTATTGTTTTACCAACAATACAAATAAGTATATATTTTTTCAGACTATAATGCGTTGCCCCAGCGGTAATAGCTATTGGATAAAAGAAAGGATTAACTACTGCCGAAAAGATAAACAGAACCAGAGCACCTCTACGCTTCATCCAGCGCAGTATGCGTGAATAGATTGCACGAACTTTAGTATGCTTTGTATGGGCAAGAGCGGCACCACCACCATAACCAGTCATATAGATCGTTAACGCTCCAACAGTCTCACCAGCGCCGGCAGCTATACCAACAAACAATGGACCCAAATACGGAGCAAAGTCTGGTTTTAATACTGTACCTAAAAGAAATATTACTGGTAACATTGGCACCGGAGCTATGTAAGTAGCACCTCCAAAAAGGCCAATAAGAAAGGCGCCCAGATAACCGTACCCTCCAAGCGCCTGTATATCATCAAAATAAAGAAAAACCGCTGCTACAACTCCACCTGTTAGGAGCAAGCCCACAATCCCTAGCCAATATTCCCACCTTTTTAAAATTTTCTCGAACTTGGCCCATTTCCCGGATTTAGAGTTATTTTCTGTAATTGTTTTCACGCTGCTGTTTCTACAGTAGTTTTTTCACTAAAGGTTAAACCTTCATCACTGACATTAATGAAAATAGTACCACCTTCACTAAATTCTCCTCGTAATATTTTAGTTGATAGCGGGTTTTCCACATATCGCTCAATAGCTCTTCTTAGCGGTCTTGCTCCGTATACCGGATCATAACCTGTTTTAACCAACCAAGATTTAGCCTTATCGGTTATTTCTATTTCTATTTTATGCTCAAGCAGCCGTTTCTGCAAATCTTTTACCAATAAATCAACAATACTCCGGAGTTGTTCTTCAGTCAATTCATGGAAGACTAAAATATCATCAACACGATTTAGAAATTCGGGACGGAAGGTCCTTCTCATCTCAGCCAGCACTTTTTCTTTCATCGTTTCATAAGCTTGTTCATCAGTTTTAACTCCATCTTTTTGCGCAGAAAAACCCATACTTGTATCACGCTTGATGAATTCAACGCCAGCATTACTGGTCATAATAATTACAGAATTCTTGAAATCCACGGTCCGTCCATGACCATCAGTTAACCGACCATCATCAAGGATTTGCAGCAGGGTATTAAACACATCGGGATGCGCCTTCTCAATTTCATCAAGAAGAATCACTCGATAGGGACGCCGCCTCACTGCCTCAGTAAGCTGTCCGCCTTCATCATAGCCAATATAACCGGGCGGAGCCCCAACAAGACGTGATACTGTGTGCTTTTCCTGGTATTCTGACATGTCCAGACGCACCATCGCATTCTCATCATCAAATAAAAACTGCGCCAGTGTACGGGCCAGTTCAGTCTTTCCAACACCAGTAGGTCCCATAAAAATAAAGCTGCCGATTGGCCGTTTAGGGTCTTTCAGGCCGGCTCTACTTCGCCTGATTGCTTCAGCAATAGCGCTTACGGCTTCTTCTTGATTTATCAGCCGTTCGTGAATCCGCTCTTCCATATGAAGTAATTTATCAGCTTCACCTTCCAGCATCTGTGATACCGGAATACCTGTCCAGCTGGAGATTAACCTGGCAATATTCTCTTCACCCACCACTTCATCTATCTTCTCACTTTGCAGCCACGCACTCTTTGCCCGGTTATATTCCTCTTCCAGATAAATACGGTCACTCTTAAGTTTGGTAGCTTGTTCATAATCCTGTCGCTGCGAGGCCGCTTCCTCTTCATTAGTTAACTGTTTTAGCTGCTGTTCTAAAGACTTTACTTCCGGCGGTGCACTCTGGGAATCAATTCTAATTTTACTGGCCGCCTCATCAATAAGGTCAATTGCCTTATCCGGTAGATATCTGTCAGATATATAACGCTGACTCAAATTAGCCGCCGCCTCTAAAGCTTCGTCACTTATTTTAATCTTATGGTGTGATTCATACCGGGGACGCAACCCGCGAAGCATCTTGATAGTATTCTCAACACTGGGTTCACTAACAAATATCGGCTGAAACCGACGTTCCAGCGCCTTATCTTTTTCAATAAACTTACGATACTCATCAAGAGTAGTCGCCCCTACGCACTGTAATTCACCGCGAGCTAATGCTGGCTTAAGCATATTACTGGCATCAATAGCCCCCTCAGCCCCTCCAGCCCCAACCACCGTATGAATTTCGTCAATAAACAGAATAATCTCACCCTGTGCTTGTCGTATTTCATCCATCACTGCCTTAAGCCGCTCCTCAAACTCACCACGAAATTTACTGCCCGCCACCAGAGAACCCATATCCAATGCCATTACCCGACGTCCCTTAAGAGAATCAGGCACATCATCAGCTATAATCTTCTGGGCTAATCCCTCAGCAATAGCAGTCTTACCAACCCCGGCATCACCGACAATAACGGGGTTATTTTTAGTACGGCGGGTAAGTATTTGCATTACCCGTTTAATTTCCTCATCCCGACCGATAACTGGATCAAGCTTACCCAACTTAGCTAACTCTGTCAGATCCCGAGCATATTTTTCCAGTGAACGATATTTACTCTCAGCTCTGGCATCAGTAACCCGATGACTACCGCGAATATTCTGCAGTGCACTGTACACTTTCTCCTGATCAATACCAAAACGGTGAAGAATGCTAGACACCTCTCCTTGTTGCTCACTTGCCATTGCAATCAGCAAATGCTCAGTCCCGATAAATTCATCTTGAAGTCTTTTTGCCTCTGAGTCCGCTGCCTCTATAATTCGGGCAATGCGCGGTGTAGCATAAATCTGAGATGCTTCATAACCAACCTTCGGTGATCTCTCTAAGATTGCCGCTACCTGTTGTTTTACATTCTCAACGTCAACATTAAGTTCTCCTAAAATGTTAACAACTAATCCTGCCTGCTGCTTAAGCATAGATAATAAAATATGCTCTACATCCCATTGGCTATGGTGATACTGGCGAGCAAGTTCCTGAGAAGTAGCCAATACTTCCTGTGCCTGCTCAGTAAATCTCTCTTGTTTCATAATTATCCACCTCCGTTCAATTTACGTACTTTTGATTTCAGTTCTTTTACCTGGTCCTGTAATTCATCAATACGCTGTGTCAAACGTAAAATAACCTCAGCCCCCGCCAGATTAACCCCAAGGTTATCCATTAAATTCTTTGCCCGACGAAGCATAACTATATCCCGATCCGAATACAAGCGAATATTACCAGATGACCGTGCCGGTTCTACTATGCCAATCTTCTCATAATACCGTAATGTATACGTCTGAATACCAAGCATTTTAGCAGTTATACTTATCACATAGCGGGGCTCATTATCTTCTGAATTCATCGTAACCTCTCACTTTAACTTTTGGGTCTTAACTGAGCAAGTTGCTCAAATAATTTCTTCTCTTCCTCAGAAAGCTGCATGGGTAATACCACATTCACTTTGGCAAACAGGTCGCCATATGTAGAATTACCCAAGTGGGGCATTCCTTGTTTATTCAAACGAAAAGTACGTCCATTCTGAGTTTCCGGTGGGATTTTCAAAATTACCTTGCCTTTCAGCGTTGGTATTTGAATCTCGCCACCAAGCACAACCGTAGTCAACGGAATCATTACTTCTTCGTACAAATCATCACCGCGTCGTTCAAAATACTTATCCGGCTTAACTGATACAGCAAGATAAAGATCACCGCTGGATCCTCCGGCCACACCCGGCTGTCCTTTTCCTGCCAGGCGTACACGAGATTTATCCTTAACACCCCGAGGAATCTTAACTTCAAGATGTTTTTCGTCAGCTACAACTCCCTGTCCCCGGCATACCGAACACGGCACACCCTGAATTTGCCCGGTACCCTGGCACCCAGTACATCTCTTCTCACTTTGCAATGCAATAGTCCGCTTGGTGCCACGGTACGCCTCTTCAAGAGTTACCTCAACCGCATATTCAATGTTCTGCCCACTCCTAGATCTATCCTGCCGACTTCTTGTTCCGCCACGGAACAAACCACCAAACAGACTATCTAAATCAGCTTCTTCGAAGCGAAAGCTTTGATTCCCGCCAGTCTGACCAAAACCCCAGTCAGGTGCTTGTTGCCGCCCTGCCTGAGTAAACTGATCAGCATATTGCCATTTATCACCAAATTGGTCGTATTTCTGTCTCTTTTCCTTGTCAGACAGGACCTCATAAGCTTCATTAATCTGTTTAAACTTCGCCTCTGCTGATTTATCACCAGAGTTAACATCGGGATGAAATTTACGCGCCAGCCTGCGATAGGCTTGTTTTATATCACGTGCGCTATCATTCCGATTAACCCCTAATATATTGTAGTAATCTTTTTCCGCCATCTGAATAACCTGCTTATTATTAATTACAGCATTATTATAAGTTATTTCAGCTAGCTTTGTCAATATATTTTCAGGAAATATAATAAATAATTATTAAGTATTATTACTCATTTCTATTACTCAAGTTATCACTATATTATAGTTGAGAGATAAAAGATAATCAAAAATGAATTTGGAAAGAGAGTATTATCGGAGGTAAAAAATCAGCTTATTCAAGTAATACAGGCCACTCTCTCGAGTTACGTTTAGTATTAACTATCCACGCCCATTTGCCATCATCTGCTTAAAAATATCTAAGAACTGATTTAGTATTCTAGCTGTCAGTCCCCAAACTACTGTTTCCTGATAAGTATAGAAATGCAGAGTTACTGCGTTACCATCTATGTTCCTTGTTTCTTCACGTATATAATTCTTGTCCAGAAGCACTGACACTGGAATTTCAATTATTTTTTCTGTTTCTCGCTGGTCAACTTCAAATTTATATGGCCAGGGGATAAAACCAACAAAAGGAGACACAATATAGTCTGAACCTGTAGCGAGAATATCATCTAATTCTCCAAGTATTTCAACATTTTCAGCTGTTAAACCTATCTCTTCCGCACACTCACGCAAGGCAGTACTAACTAAACTCCCATCTCCTTCCTGATAAACGCCCCCGGGGAATGATATCTGCCCCTTATGAGTTTTAACCTCTTCTGTCCTTTTAGTAAAAAGTATGTAAGGTTCTACCTCTTTATAATAAATAGGCAGGATAACCGCCGCCGGTACGTTGTTAGTGGCAAAAATACGCCGCTTCTGTCTTGAGAAAAGAGCCTGTTTTAGTTTTTCCTTCACATTTAATAATAACATCGCACTTGTATTCGATACAAATTACCAATCTCAAACACCGGCTAATCTTTATAATATAAGATGTACCATTAGATAGAAAAGATTGAAAGCAATTACCTAGAAAAATGTTTGACAAAGCATGGGCTGCTACTTAAAATAACCACTAATACTGAAGGAGGTAATTATTTAAATGATAGTTGTTGCTGCAATGGTAAAGGTAAAAGAAGGCAAAGGTGATGAAGTTGAACAAGCTTTCAAAAAACTGGTGCCACAAGTACGCAAAGATCCCGGTGTAATAGCATATATCATCAACCGCAGTATAGATGATCCAACCAAATTCTTCGTCTATGAGAAATATGAGGATAGAGATGCCCTGAAATACCATGGGGCAACCCCCCATTTTAAGGAATTTGGTAAAACTATGGCAGATCTACGCGAGAAACCATCAGAAGTCGGTCTATTTAACGAGATTATATAAGAATTTATACAATAATTAATTATAAGTAATATTATCAAGAGTGCTGCATCGTTTGCACTTATATATTTATATGTATTAAAGTATGGGTTTCTATTATTTATTCCTCACTTGAGTTAATTATACTGTCGTTTCATCACTAGCATTAGAGGAGATAAAGAAAAGAAAAAGGGCTATTTACTGCACCCATTATGTTAACACTTGACAAGTTTACAATTTCCTGATTATAATAAATGAAAACCTATGTTCTTATCTCCTCTCTGAATAAACCTAACACAAGGCTATTTTTTAAATTAAGTCACTAGAGTTTCTTTATGTCAAAATATATCTTTATTACTGGTGGTGTTGTTAGTTCGGTAGGTAAAGGCGTCACTGTCGCTTCAGTTGGTACTATATTAAAGAGCCGCCAAATTACCGTTTCGGCACTAAAATTAGATCCTTATCTCAATGTTGATCCAGGAACCATGTCACCGTATCAGCACGGCGAGGTATTTGTGACCCAGGATGGAGCAGAAACTGATCTGGATTTGGGTCACTATGAGCGCTTTATTGATGTAAACCTTACCGCTGACTCTAATATTACCTCGGGCCAAATCTATAGCTCAGTTATTACCAAAGAAAGACGAGGCGATTTTCTCGGAGGCACCATCCAGGTAGTACCTCATGTAACCAATGAGATAAAGCAACGGTTTGCCAAGTTAGCTCAAGAATCTCAAGCTGAGGTAGTTATTATTGAGATAGGCGGTACAGTAGGTGACATAGAGGGGCAACCATTCCTCGAAGCAATTAGACAAATGAGGAATGATGCCGGACGGGATAATATACTATATATTCATGTTACCCTGCTACCGTATCTTAACTCCACTCAAGAATTAAAAACCAAGCCAACACAGCATAGCGTTAACGAATTACGCCGTATCGGTATCCAACCGGATGTTATTATTTGCCGAAGTGATTACCCTATTTCGGAAGAAATAAAAAGTAAAATTTCCCTGTTTTGTGATGTTGATCGAAAAGCAGTTATTCCCATGCCGACCGCTTCCACTATCTATGAAGTACCACTAATTTTAGAAGAGGAAGGACTGGGGGAAATAATTACAGATAAACTTAATCTTGAGACAAGCGGGCCAGATTTGAGCCAATGGCAAGAACTAGTAAAAAACCTGAAAACACCTCACAAACCAATTAATATCGCCCTGGTTGGTAAATACGTGGAATTAAAAGATGCTTATTTTTCAGTCCGCGAGGCACTGCACCACGCTGGCTTATATCACAATAGAGACATTAATCTTCTCTGGGTTCAGTCTGAAGATTTAGAAAAAGAGGGCAGTGATGCTCTGCTACGATCCGCCCAAGGTATTATAATACCAGGCGGATTCGGAGTAAGAGGAATTGATGGCATGGTAAGTGCAGCCCATTATGCTCGTAAAAACAATATCCCATACTTAGGATTATGCCTCGGAATGCAGGTTATGGTAATAGAATTTGCCCGTCATGTCTTAGGTTCAGCCAATGCTAACTCTACCGAATTTGATACAACTACCGAGTATCCTGTTATTGATCTCCTCCCCGACCAGCAAGGAGTAGAAAACAAGGGAGCAACTATGCGCCTGGGCAATTATCCTTGCCAAATATTAGATGGCAGTCTTGCTGCTAAAGCTTACGGGCAGAAGTCAGTTAATGAACGCCATAGACACCGCTTTGAATTTAATAATAAGTTCCGCACTCAGCTTGAGAAAGCAGGAATAATATATAGTGGATTATCTCCTGACGAACAGCTGGTAGAAATGTGCGAAATCACTAATCACCCTTGGATGCTTGGCTGCCAATTCCATCCCGAGTTCGGGTCTCGTCCCACTCGCCCCCACCCTCTGTTCCGTGATTTTATTGGTGCTGCCAAAGAAATTCTACGAGAAGGGTCACAGGCGTCGTTACCACTCTCTAACCAATTTTCAAAGGATAAGGAGAACTAAATGCGCATTTTTTTGGATACAGCCAACATTGAACAAATAAAGCAAGCTAATAAGCTGGGTGTTATTGCTGGAGTTACCACTAATCCCAGTCTGGTATCCAAAGAAGGTTCGGCTGATTATAAAACCGTTGTACAGGAAATATGTAAAATTATCCCTGGTTCTGTTTCAGCCGAGGTACTTGCAGAAGACGCTCAGGAAATGATTGAGCAAGCTAGAAATATTGCCACTTGGGCAGCAAATGTAACTGTAAAAATTCCAGCTACCGCCAGTGGGCTGGAAGCGATAGCAGTACTGGCCAAAGAAAATATAAAGGTAAATATGACCCTCTGTTTCTCACTGAACCAAGCTATGCTGGGAGCATTAGCCGGTGCCGCATACGTCAGTCCTTTTGTTGGTCGACTGGATGATATTGGATATAATGGCATTGATTTAGTCAAGGATATTGTTGATGTATTTACCCAATATCAGCTACCCACCAAGGTTATTGCCGCCAGTATTCGTCACACTCAGCACTGTGTGGACGCTGCCAAGGCAGGAGCTCATATTGCTACTGTTCCTTATCAAGTGCTGATGCAGATGATAAAGCATCCCCTTACTGATATAGGTATCACTCGTTTCCTTAATGACTGGAAACAAGTGTCACAGTAATAGTTTTTTGAAATATTGAAATTAGCCAAACCCTGATCTGTAATTATTAATTGCGACAAGAGGGTTAATGTCATTAAAACTGAGTATTACGCTTATAATAGGGCTTTTTACCCAATAAATTGAACCGCCTTTTTGCTTTGATAGCAGGAAAGGCTAAGAATGAGGTTACATTATGGAGATTAGTCAACTAGAAAACAAAAATAAAGATGAGTTAGTGGAATTAGCAAAGGAGATGGGTATCTCCAACTGTAGCAACCTCAAAAAACAAGATGTCATCATGCGTTTGCTTCAGGCACAAACTGAACAGCAGGGTAATAAATTCTGTAATGGCATTCTGGAGATTTTAAATGATGGCTACGGTTTCTTAAGACAGGATACAATGTTACCCAGTTCATCTGATATATATGTTTCCCAATCCCAGATTCGCCGCTTTGGCCTGCGTACCGGGGATATGGTTGCCGGTCAATGCCGGCCACCCAAAGCAAGTGAGAAATACCCCAGTCTGCTCCGGGTAGAGGTAATTAATGATATCAATCCTGAGTTAGCTAAAAGACGGCCACGCTTCACAGCACTAACTCCTACTTTCCCTGATAAATTAATTAATCTGGAAACCCCGAATAATGACTTGTCCGCTCGGCTGATCAACCTCGTGGCTCCCATCGGCCGCGGGCAAAGGGGACTAATTGTCTCTCCGCCCAAAGCCGGCAAAACAATACTGCTTAAAGCTATCGCCAATGCTGTCGCTGCCAACTATAATGACATTCATATTATAGTGTGTCTTATTGGTGAACGCCCCGAAGAGGTGACCGATATGAAACGATCAGTTAAAGGCGAAGTGATTGGGGCTACTTTTGATGAAGCAGTTGAAAATCAGACCCGTGTCGCTGAGCTAGCAATGGAAAGAGCCAAACGAATGGTAGAGAGCGGTAAGGATGTACTAATTCTGCTCGACGGCATTACCCGCCTAACCCGAGCCTACAACCTGGCAGTACCACCCAGCGGCCGCACCCTTTCCGGTGGTATTGATCCGGCTGCCCTGCACCCATCCAAGCGTTTCTTTGGTGCTGCCCGCAATATGGATGAAGGAGGTAGTCTCACTATTATTGCCACTTGCCTTATTGATACCGGCAGCCGTATGGACGAAGTCATCTATGAGGAATTTAAAGGAACGGGTAACATGGAACTCCACCTTGTCCGCCAGTTAGCTGAGCGGCGTGTCTTCCCCGCAGTGGACATTCAGCGGAGTGGCACCAGGCGAGAGGAGCTACTCCTAAGTGAAAACACGATAAAGCAGGTATGGTTACTGCGGAGGATGATATCTATGGTTGCCTCCGGATCCGCTAATACCGCTGAGGCGACAGAAAGAGTACTGGAACGCTTGGGCAAAACAAAAAACAACGCTGAGTTCCTCGATAATTTAAATAAGGAAGCATCATAGTAAAGCAAAGTTTCTTTATCTTTTATTAAATGACAGGCATCACTTCAATAAAGAAAGATTTATACTAAAAGTTCAACAAATTCTACCGTTGGCCAGAACAATATGTGACTGTAAGCACTAATTGTGACAACCAATACTAAAATTTTAATAAATTTTTAAACTAACTAATTTAAAATTGATACGTTATAATACTTAAAGAGTGATACAAAAGACTAATGGTTATTTTTCGCCACTTGACAAATAAATATTTTATGTTATATTGGTTACACATCTATTGACAGGCTAGGTATGACGCGTATATCATAGAGTGTCATACTTGTAAAAGGAGGTGAGGCAATAGTGATAACCCGCAAGGGAGAGAGTTAATAAAACTCAACAACAGACAAAAAAAAGATTAACCTGGTCCCCATATAGTTTAAGAGGAAAAATAAGTAGGGTGTTTTTGTGTATTATGGGGGCAGAAAGATATCTCAAATAACAAGGAGAAATTAAAAGTCGATGAAAAAAAGATTTTCTAAAATTTTAGGGGTAGGTTTAACGGTAGCTTTACTTGCCAGCCTGCTGTTAACAGTTATGCCGGTAAGTGCACTTACTCAGCCCAGCGTAACCTTCCCCACCACAGCTGATGCTGTTATCAGCAAAGTGGATGCTACTTATAACGTCCGCTTCCAGCTGGCTAAAGAACTAGGCAATGCCGATACCATCACCATCACCTTCCCCAGCGACACTACCATATCCGCCACACCCACCGTTTCAATCTTAGCCTCACCAGGCTGGATTGGCGGCGCATGGCTGCCTGCTAACCTTGTTGGAGGAGGAGCCAACGCACCAGATTGGGTAGGTAATAATACTACCAAAACCATTACCGGTACGCTGGATGATGCTCTCCATGCCATCGGTGAAGGTGCTGAGGTTAGAATCAGCATTACCGCCGGTATCACCAACCCCACCGCTCCGGCTGCTTATACCTTAACCGTAAAGACAACCGAAGAAGCCACCGCAGTAGCTTCAGCTGCCTACACCATTAACCCACCATCTGTTGGCGGGCTACCGGGCATAGTCACAGTTTATAATCCCAGCGGCATTTTGATGAGCCAGAAAACCGGCGGTACTGCTATTGAAGACGCTATAGCAGATGCTGCCACCACTGGCTATGTTATCAAGATTGGCCCCGGTACTTATACCGAAGCCGCAATGGACACAGACGTTGACGGTGTTACCTTAGTCGCCACTGGCACAGCAGCGGAAACCATACTCAAAGGTGCTTTCACCATCGATAATGCCAGTTGTACCCTTGAGGGCGTAACCATTCAAGGTACATTAACTATTGCCACAACTGGTAACAAAGCAACCGTCAAGAATTGCGTTATCAATAAAGCCAGCAGCACCACAGGTGCAACACTGGTTACCTATAGCAATACCGTTGCCAGCGGAACCGGCACCATCAGCGGTTGTACCATTGATACAACCTCCGGTGCTGTTGTTGATACTGGTATTCTAGTTAACCAGACCGGCCTTACCATCAGCGGTTGTACCATATCAGTAGATGCTGGTGACAAAGGCGTTGATATCGTCTCAGGTACTACCAAGATTACTGGCGGTAGCATCACTGGTAATAGCGGAACTGGTATTTCCGCTGCTGCAGGTGCAACCACTATTACTACAGCCCTCAGCAACCTGACCACAGCCATTGACGTTACTGCTGTTGCAGCCACAGTTACCATTGACGGCTCAACCATCACGAATTGCGGTACTGCTACCACTCCGGTAAAACCAGCCGTTAATATTACCGCTGCTGCTGCTGTTACCATTAAGAACAGCACCATTACCGGTAGTCCGGATCAACTCCTGACTATTGCCGATGGCGCAGACGTAACCTATGTTATGTTTAATGACCTATCTGGAAACACCAAGGGTATTGACAACAACGATGCTGGTGTTTCCCTGAATGCTACCCACAACTGGTGGGGAGCTGCTACCGGTCCGGCGACAGCTTTTAACTCAGCCGATGTAAATGCTACTGGCTATCTGGGCGCAGCCGCTACCGGTACTTTTGCGCTTAATAATAATACTTTAAATACCGCTACTACTCAGAAAGTAGATGTATCAATCGTAACCACAGCAGGCGCGGTTTCCAATGCCGCTATTATCGGCGTTGCCAACTACGCAACGAATCCACAGGCTGCTACTTCTAGTCCCGCATTGGCCAATGGATTCTTTGATGTCTATATTGGTACTCCAGCTAATACTTCCGACGTAGCTACAATCAAACTTTATAATGCTAATATAACTGCTGACTCAGTAGCCTATGTCTGGAGTGAACTCCAGGGCGGTTGGGCAAAATGTTCCAGCCAGGGCGTTAACACTTTCAGTGGCTATGTATGGATCAAAACTGGCACTACTGCCACTCCAGCCATTTCTGATCTAACCGGCACACCGTTCGTACTGGTTAAAGGTACGGCTACCATAACAACATTAACTGCACCCGCGATTGTAGCACCAGTAGCCGGTGAAAAAGATGTTTTCCTTAAACCAACATTTGCTTGGGCACCGGTTACCGGAGCTAGCGCCTACTACTTCGAGCTGGCTGACAATCCGAACTTTGTGGTTCCGATTATGCGACTAAGTGGTGATCTGGGCCGCCTGATTGTTACCTATTATGCTCACATGACTGATCTTGACTATTCCAGTGCCTATTACTGGAGAGTTAAAGCAGTAAGCGGCAGTGAAGATGCTGGTAATCTTATTGAAAGTCCTTGGAATGGAGGCGTCTTCATCACCGAACAGGAACCAGTAGAACCTGAGCCACCAGTAGTTGTGGAAGAAGTTCAACCACCAGTTATTACCGTTGAAATTCCAGCAGAAACGCAGATAACTCCATCTTGGATATATGTCATAATCGGAGTTGGTGCGGTACTGGTTATCGCTGTAATCGTCCTAATAGTTAGAACCAGAAGAGTTTCATAACAAATATCAAATAGTTTTAACTTGAAGGATAACCCCTAAGATATTTCAAAGAAGCCCCCGCAAATACGGGGGCTTCTTCTTTTTAAGAAAATCCCTACTATATTGAAAACATACTAATTAATCAGCAATCCATTGACTTCTACCTTATGGCGAGCTAAAATTTGCCATATGTCGAAAAGAGTATTTGCCACAAAGCTACTCTTAGTATTAATTATAATTTTTACACTCTCCCCTCTGACTCCATCAGCTGTCACCGCAGACGATGCCAAATGGTCAAAGGTCAATATCCCTACTGAGGGAGAGGCCGGTGATTGGGTACTAGCCAACGGCTCTGATGTTACACAGCTAACCATGGCTATTGACGGTACGCTCTATGCCTATGTCAAAGGCCTGAGCTACACCCTGTACAAATCAACTAATGAAGGCAAAATTGGGTACATATTGGCGAAGTTACAGATGCCATAGTTGATATAGTATGTTCCGGTTTTAGCGCTGACATCATCTATATAACCGATGGTAACCACGTTTATAAGTCTACTAATGCTGGCAGCAGCTTTAATGAAGTCGCCGGAGATACCCTGCCTGTTCTTGATGGTAATGAATCTATTACTTGTCTTGATATCGGTTATGATACCAGTAATAACCCATATGTATTCATCGCCACTGCCGATACTGATAATGGTGACTTTGGCGGTATATACTACATATCAGAGACAAGCCATGGAGCCAGCTGGACTGATCTACAAGCAGGCAGCTACGATATTTACTCCATAGCTTGCTCTCCCGAGTTCAAAGACAATTCTCAAGTACTTGCAATATTTACCGATGAAATTCACACCTATACGATTAGTAACTATGGAATTATTGGCGATTGGACTGGAAAAATCGAGCTACTTGAAAGTAATCTCAATGCTTTTAACATCACTGCTGCTTCTGATATCTGCTTTCCATCTGATTTTAATGAAACACATAACATGTTTATTGGTGTTACTAGATCCGGTGGAGATGTATACCAAGTAACTTCCGATGCTGCTCATACTCTCAACCTTGGTACTGATATTATAAGTTTGGACGTGGCTGGTGAGACTGATGCTACACAATTATTGGCTGGTGCCGCAAATAGCAACCAAACTTACTTTAGTATTGACAGTGGTGCTAACTGGACAACAAGCACCAAGGAACCAACCGGAGATTCTGAAACATGCGTACTTATGGCTCATGATTTTCTTAGTTACGGTAAAGCTTATGCTACTACCAGCGGTACTGAGAGTGCTTTTTCCTGCACTACCGATAGAAATATTACCTGGAATCAGATTAGTCTGATTGATACTGAGATCACCAACATTAAAGATTTGGCTCCATCTCCTCTTTATAGTCAAGATAATACATTATTTATGCTAACCTTTGGAACAAAATATAGTCTA
>JAQTVP010000178.1 GCA_028707015.1 Dehalococcoidales bacterium
TGATGTGGCTAAATTATTACGGCATCTTCTGGAAGAAAATATGGTATTTCATAAGGACTTTCCTGAAATTACTGTAGAAAAGGTTAGCGGAGAGTGAATTATGAAAAAAAATATTGGAATTATAATGTACCAGACAAGCACAAGTAAGGGTCAGGAATTGGTTGCCCAGCGTATGGTTAGAGAATTAAATAAGCTGGGGCAGAGAACATATTTGATAACAAGCATCTTTCATGACGGACAGGAAGTTGCCCCGGCAGAAAACCTGAAAAAAGGTGCCGGGTACATATATACTGAAGATAGTGTATTAAAGATACCGGTGATACGTGTAGACAGTGCCATAGCCAAATGGCCGCCACGCCGTATCGTTTTCCGTGATTTCATTCATACTCTGGAGACAATAGTTGACCACTTTGGTTTAAATGTGCTGATTACTCATAGCACTCTTTGGAACGGTCCTGAAGAAGTTGCAAAGTTTGTTATGTGGAGAAGGGGCATGCGGAATATGGGAGGATATAAAGACCCTATCGTATTCTGTCAGATGTCACATCTCCAGGAAGCCTCGTCGCAGAGATATTCCCTTACCGAATTGACATTCAGAACAGCGTGGAATAAGTTTTCTCTTTCGAAAATTATAGAAACGGCAAATCTGATTCTAGTGGTAACTCCCTACGAGGGGGAATCACAAATAAGGATGGGAGCAAAACCAGAGCAATGTTTTCTTTTCCCGGGAGGGGTGGATGACGAAGTTTTTCTAAGTTTTGCTACAGAAGATAGCGTTGAGTTCCTTAAACGCCATAGTATAAATACAAGTTCTCGAATCATATCTTATTTAGGGAGCATCGAAGAAAGAAAGAATCCGATGGCAGTTCTCAAAGTTGCTGAAAAATTGAAGGACAGGAAAGAAATTCACTTTATTCTCGCTGGAAGAGGCGGAACGAGCTATGCCACTGAGATAAAAAAAATGATTAAAGGTTTACCGAATGTAACATATGTGGGTGAGATAAATGAAAAAGAAAAAGTTCAGTTAATTAAAGCCTCATATCTGAATATCATTATGAGCCGCCTTGAAGCATTAGGAATAGCCCAACTGGAATTTATGTATTTTGGAGTTCCGGTAATTACGTCGGCTACAGGTGGACAATCATGGGTAGTTCAGCATGATGTTGAAGGTTGTCATGTCAATGGACCTGATGATATTGATGGCGCTGCTAATGCAATAATAAGATTGCTTCAGGATGGAAAAAAATATAATCAGATGTCGATTAATGCTAAGGGAAAAGCGAGTAAACTGTTGATTTCGAGACTTGTCAGAGAATTGGATACCGCTATTGAAAAGGAAACTATGAAAGAGAGTGGGCTTACCGCAATTACAAAAGAAGTTCACGCTACTTTAGCTAAACCCGAATACGTCCTTAAATCATGGATATTTGGTACGTCAGGGGTAGTTACTACAAATAAGCGAGTTTTTATTAAAGAGGGTTTGATTTCAAGAAAAGTAACGGAATTGCGTTATGCTAATATCAAAGCTATTGAACATGCAAGGAGATATCCCTGGCGTACCTTAATAACAGGTTTATTAATATCAGCATTTTTTCTAGTTGCCCATTCGTTAAGTTCTTTATTATCACCTGCTTTTGTAGCAAATGTAGAGAATTTGATAAAGAATATAGTCGACTTTTTACCGGCATTTCTTTCTTCAAATATATTTTTACAAATCATTTTGCCTTTAATTCCGTTTGTTATAAGTTTGGTGTTATTTTTAATCGGAATGAGATCCGGGTTCAAACTTTACTGCGAAGGAATAAAACCTATTTATTTGCCGCGACGTTTTCGAGAAGCAATCGGGTTTATTCGTGAGCAGATAGATAATTTGTAATAGTGATAAATTTACTTAATTATTAAGAGCAAAGTATGATAGCGTGGCTACAATTTATTATATGTTTATTAATAATTATTTTTGCCGGTACACGCCTGTCAAAATATGGTGATATCATCGCTGAAAAAACTAAACTTGGACGTGTATGGGTCGGCATCGTTCTACTGGCTACGGTGACATCATTGCCAGAAGTCACAACCGGAATTAGCTCCGTTGCTATCATTCACAGCCCTGATTTAGCTATAGGCGACATTTTTGGGGCAGCTTTGATAAACCTGGCTATCATCGCAATCATTGACGTACTTTATAAAAAAGGGCCTGTTCTTCATTTTCTAGGAACTGGCATTGTCTTAGCTACAATATTAAGTGTGTTATTGATTGCCACAGCTGCCACTTTCATTATCCTCGCAAACAATGGTATAAACCCGACTATTTTGGGATGGATAAGCATTTATACTCCCATATTATTTTGCCTTTTTTTAATATCTCAGTATATTTTGTTCAGCTACAAAACAAAACAATCAAGTATAAACAACGAGAATGATAAGCAAGAACAATATTACGCTTCAGTATCCCTGAAAAAAACCTTTCTTTATTTTGGTATTACATCAATGATTATTGTTGGTGCTGGAATTTGGCTCGGATTTATCGGTGACCAAATTGCTAATTCTACAGGTTTAAAAGCAAGTTTTGTAGGTACGTTATTCTTAGCACTCAGCACCACGGCTCCAGAAATGGTAGTGTCCATTTCTGCAGCTAGAATGGGAGCTTTGGAGATGGCAGCCGCTAATGTTGTTGGGAGCAACCTTTTTAATTTTGGGGTAATAATTTTCCTTAACGACATATTCTACAATGAAGGACCAATACTAAGCTCCGTCAGTACCGGACATGTTTTAACTGCACTGTTTGCTTTAATGATGAGCAGCCTTGTCATTATAGGGATTATTTTTAAGCCAAAAACATGGCTAAAGAGTTGGGTAGGTATCGATACTACATTAATGGCAATTATATATATCAGTGCTCTTTTGGCACTCTACTTTACCGTGAGATAGTCGTCTATAAAAATTGGAAAACGAGGCAAGTGGTTTCAGCCTTTTTCTAGATTAAATGGAGTTTAGGTTGTAATTTTTTCCTGCTAACAAATTGCTAACAGACGCTAACACAAAGGGTAACACAAGGCGGTATTTTACAGTCAAAACGGTTTTCGGGATAAAAACGTAAAAATACGGAATTAGATTCAAAAATACGCTACGGCATACCCTTTTTTCCGACTTCGGAACCTGGGCAGCAGGTGTTTGATTGCCGCGCCTCCCGATAAATCGGGATGGCTCGCAACGACAAATGGGGGATGGCGGATTATATGCAAATCAACGACTAGATACTTCGCTGTCCGACCCGAATTATTAACATATCCGAAGGGCTCAGTATGACAGAGAGCAGGAGACTATACTCCTCGCCTCCCAGAGATTGCTTCGCCAAGCTCGCAATGACAAATGGGGGATGGCAAATACACGCAAATCAACGACTAGATACTTCGCTGTCTGACCCGAATTATTAACATATCCGAA
>JAQTVP010000179.1 GCA_028707015.1 Dehalococcoidales bacterium
ATATTCAAAATAATATGGGTATACTGCACTTACTTTGCCTTTGCCATATTTTAAGATAGTAGCAATCATGCCCTGATTTTTAACCGATTCCTTTATCTCCGCTACTAATCTTTCACTTTCTTCTTCTACAGTAGTACCAGATAACCATAAGTCCTCTTCACTACTTTTTAGATATTGAGCCATTTCTTTTTCAGGAAATTCATTGGTTATCATGGGAATATCAATCCGATTTTCCCTCATTTGGTACATTACCTGTGCTAAAAGATTAACATCTTGAGTATAGACGGGTTTGGTTATTGCCTCATTCAATATTTTGGGTACAAATTTGAAACCCCCGCCTTCTGTTACCTGAATATCAGGCATTGTTCTAGCAATATTTTTAGCAGTCTTTGTTGGCGCACCTACCGCTTTTTGCCATGCTACTAATGTTTCATCAGATATTATGGGAGTCTCGGACTTGGCTAACAACCTTTCAAATGCATCTTCGGATGGTGACACGCCCAAAGATTTTTGATATATAGCAGTTTGAACTTTATGAAAAGTCCTTTCTCTAAAGGGCATTACCGATTCATTCCTTAGTTTTGTTAATTGTCTTGCGGCAATAATCGTGCCTTCGCTCAACTTGGGATAGACTATGGATACTTTATTTTTGCCGAAATTATCTACTGCCCAATCCAGCCCTTGCATCCTGACTGCGCTTTCTATATGCTTTGGTTCACTCTGTGCATATTTAATACGCAGTCTTTCTAACAATTCCTCTTGACCACTAGCTGTCTTGAGCAGTTCTTTTTCTTTATAGGTTAGTGTCTCAATATCAATATCTTTAAGACTCTTGATTTCCTTTTTAGCTATCTTGTAGAATTCGTATTCGGTTTGAGATAATGGTACTTTATCGTTCCTGATAAATATCTCTTTTGATGGTGTAGGATTATCCCTTGCCCACTCATAATAATCAGGATACCGTTCAACATAAGTCCCTGTTTTAGAGTCATAATACTGTTTTTCTTTCACCTTGCCTGATAGTATCTCGGACTCATATTTTTGCTGATGCTGAAGTATTAACTCGTTATATTCCGATTCGCTCAAAGTCCGATAAACGGGCTTGTCTACAGATGGTAATTTGCCTGTTTTTAGTCCTAGTTCATAATTAGGGTCATATGGTAATTTCTTATAATCGGTTACATTTTTAATCTCGCCACTTAATTTAGCCATCCGAGGGTCGCCAGTAATCTCCTCTAGTGTTCTGACAGGTTTGACTCGTTCAATTTTAGCCACATCATTTATATCAGTGATTAATTTTACATTTCCTTTTACATCACTCGGCTTTACTCCAATATCTTTAGCTATATTGATAAAAGCGTCTGGATTAGCTTTCATAGCAAGCGCATATTGCCTGAATGTTTCTCCTGTTGCCCTATCACCTAATGTTTTACTCAAATCAGCCAAATCATCGGATAATTTAGCTAACTCGCTGGCATTACCGTCCTGCACAGCTACAATAATTTTCTGGAGTATGGCTTGTAAACGTGCTTCCTCTCTGGCTGTTAAATTAATATAATTGGCTTTTACATTATCTATTACGGGTTTGGACAAATCAGGTATGGTAATTGTATTACCACGTTCATCAACTATAATCCGCTTGCCATATTCACCCACCTTGCTCACTACTTTACCCGCAATAGGTAATCCAGCTAATAGCAACATGGTATCCATAGCCACGGATAATCCTCTTTCCGCATTACCCATTCCAGCCCAATTCTTAACTGTCTGCGCAGTAAAATATATTCCCGCTCCACCTTGAACTATTCTGCCAGCGACATTACCAATAAAAGGTACTGCCATTAATGCGGCTGTTATAGAGGCATTAGCTATTTCAATCGGCTCTACTTTTTGTCCGATAGATGCTTTGGCTATTGGAGTACCGATAGCGGTAACTGGAACGATTAACATTCCAACCGCTATATTATCCGAGCTAATCATGTTCATGGAGGCAATCATCGAAGCGAAGCGGTTTTTATTATACGGGTCTGTGCCATAATAACCCGCTACTTTTTGTTTATCTTCATCTGATAACGTACGCCATTTAACGACTGCCGAGCTACCGATATCATCTATCCCCGCATTTACCATAGCCCTGCGGAGTCCCTCAGAATCTATATTCTTTAAGCTACCCTGTTTTGTCATTTCTACAGGTGTGTATTTATCTAATAAAGATACGGTTTCATTTACGTTTTTGATATAATTTTCAGCTTCTTTAATGACCTCATCATTAAATCCAGCGTCTTTTAGAGTTTGTAATCCCTTTTCATTCGGGTTATCTTCAATATATTTCTTGATATAATACCCATCACCCATTGGGGATTTATAATTAGCATCCAGTTTGGATAATGCGTCTACCTGTCTTTGCGTATCATCCTCAATAGCCTTGAGCATAGCATCATATCCTTCACGGATACCGATACTCTTGTATTTGTCCTTTAAATCATTAAACCCGATAGCTTCTACATTTCCTGAAGTATCTTTTTTGCTTTCAATTAACATCCATTTGCCATCAGCAAGCTGAATCTTATCTTTAGCATATTCAGCCTGTATTGCGTCAAGCATGGCGATATAGCCCTTTTGCGCTCCGACCTGACGGATTTCAGGGCTTAACGCATCGTACCATTCCTTTTTAACCCAAGTATCATCTCCGAGTTTGACATTATCGACTTTCAGGATATTTTCAATACTTAATTGCGCCCTAGCTTTCAATTCGGGTAAATTCGCATTATAGGTTTTAATATCTATTGGTTCGCCTTTTTCATCAAAGACTTTATCTTTACTGGCGACTTCCCCTGTCCACGGTGGTAAAGGACTGGACAAAGACGGTTGAAATGTCTTTATTCCTTCGTAATTAGAGGGCATACCCAACCACGGGTAAGGACTGGTAAAGTCTGGACTCCACTCTTCGGGATTTTCGGGCAATACTACAATAGAACCATCTGGAGCTATTACCGTATCAGGAACTTCAGCACCTATTTTTTGTCCAGTATCTTCCAAACTCTTTGGTGTAATTGGTGTTTGGGAAGTGCTATCTGGAGGATTGATAGAACCTGCATATTTAGATAAATCATCCCCATAGTCCGTTACTGGTATAGTCTGTGGAGTTTCATAGTTCGGTGGAGTAGGTACTGGTTGTGGAGGCGGATTAGACTGAGATATTATTGAACCATCAGGCGCATAAACAGTTAGATTGCCATTTTCATCGGTTACATATGCGTTCCCTAACGGGTCATATTCTATACTCGGTACTGCCATTTAATGATTCCTCTTTTTAAAAGATTCCCGAAACGCTACTGGATGATGTTTTTTATAATGTCTGCGCAGTTTATCCATGCGCTCGGCTAAATCGTATACCTTAATTGATTGACCGCATTTTGAACAGTGAATAATTTTAT
>JAQTVP010000180.1 GCA_028707015.1 Dehalococcoidales bacterium
GCGCGAATCCCGACTAATTCAAGATAACTGTTATTGATAGGAGCATCTATTATGGTAAAGAAGATACAGAAGAACGCTGTCGCACCTTATTTGGCTATCGGTTTGTCGACAATAGTCCATGGAATCAGCCAAAGATCACAAATCAGAAAAAATCTGGATATTATTGAAGAGTCGATACATGCTTCTATCAATATCAGTAATATTAATATGCCTGTAAAAGTAGTCGCTTTAGCCGAAGGTTCATTAACCGGCTTTACCGATGAGATATTTGACCTTCCTCATGTTTTAGCTGCAAACGAATTATTCATTGAGATTCCCGGAGAGGAAACTGGCCGGTTAGCCAAACTTGCGCAGGAATATGAGACATACATCATAGGCCAATGCAAAGCTCGCTGGCCCGAAGTGATTCATGATCGCTACTTCAATACAATGTTTGTAATCGATCCCTCGGGCCAGATTGTGCATAAAGCTGCCAAGAACCACCTTTGGTGCCGCGAAAGGTCTTGCACCCCTCATGATATCTATGACCGATGGACAGAGCTCTACGGAGATAATATCGATGCTTTTTTCCCGGTATTAAAGACCGCTGATATTGGAAATATCGGCACTATCTGTTGCAGTGATGGAGAGTACCCTGAAGCAGTTAGGGCTTTAGCTTTTAATGGGGCCGAGGTGGTTTATCGCCCGAGTGAAGCAATGCCAATGACCGGAAACGGCTATCCGGGCGGGGGCGGTTGGATGATTCAAAATCGCGGTCATGCTCAATTTAATTCCTTGTACATGATCTGCCCTAATGTCGGCCCCGTATTCGCTCACCCGCAGATACAATACCCGTTTGATGTTGGTGGTGGCAATTCTCATATCGTTGATTATATGGGTAATATAATTTCGTACTCTGCCTCCGGAAATAATACCATGGTTGCTGCAATAATCGACATTGAAGCCCTACGCCAGTTCCGGGTCATGAATTTAAACAGCAACTGGACAAAAGATCTGCGCACTGAGCTTTTTCAAAGGATGTATGAGAAGCCGATTCACCCGAAAAATTTATGGTTAAAAGAAGAGCCTAAACACCACGATGAAGTAGATGAAATCTACCGTAAAAACATACAAATATTGCTGGAAAGAGGCACGTATACTGCCCCCTTTTCTCAATTTCAAGGGGCTCGAAACCAATCCCCTCCCGTGACTGAAGAAAAATGGGCAGATATAAAAAACCTGTGGGATATTCCAAAATAATGATACACAAGGTAAAAGTAACCCGCGCATAATTTAAGGTTAGGTACAATATTGTTTCAAATCTAAATTTCGCAACGCAAGCGCCCGCGTTTCAGCGAGAATCCAACTAAATACATTAATAACCTTGCTATTTGTCTGGAATAACCTCCCGTTTATGTTATAAATACGTATCCCGTTTATAGTCAATTAAGTAATATACTGAACCTGCGTTTACTATTCATTAAGTCTCTTGGCGGAAGCCTGATCGTTGATAAACATACTAATATGCTGCTAGAGGGTCTAAATGAGTGTGACTGTATGCAGTGGGAATTAATATTAGCACTAGTAATAGCTGCCCCCGTTATCTTCTTCCCGGTAGTATTTATCTGGTATATAAATATTGGGGGTATCACATGCGCTATTAAAGAAGCCAAAGCCAAACGGGTTGCCGACAAATGTGGAGTAAAAGTCACTGAAAAAGCAAAATAACAGCTTTTCATCGGGAATCTGAATATCGAAATCAAGTAAAGGGAGGCGTTGTCCTCTCGACTCTGCATCAGTCATCTCTTGGGTCGATGTTACTGATGATGCCGGAACCCTGCACGCGCTCTGGTACACGCCGATATTATCGATACTATTTTTAACTTCGGCCATAGCGGTTGGCCCGGCCATGGTTATTTTTGAAACTTTCCTTAGTAACAGAATTTTTGGCCACAGACTGGGTATATCCATAATAAGCGGTTTAGCTCAAGTCATTCCATTTATCCTTGGGCTTTACCTGTTATTAAAGCTCGCTGAATTAGCAGTGGCCGGTGAGTCCGGGTTAATTTTTCAGCCTACCCTCAGAACCTGCTCTGGTGGGCTGAAATCATCGTCGGAGTGATATTGCCGATTATTCTCTTTTCCCTGGGTGGTGTGAGGAGAAAACGCGGCGCCATGTTTTGGACATTCGTGCTGGTAATAATCGGGTTGATAATTAACCGGTTTAACGTAAGCATGCTGGCGATGAATTTGAAACAAGGCTATTTTTACTTCCCGCACTGGATGGAATTCGCGATTTCCATAGGGCTTGTAGCCGATGCCCTGTTAGTTGTCTGGTTGGCCCACAAGTTATTACCGGTTGTGACCCATGAAGAACCAGGAGATACAACAAAAATGAGGAGCTTCTCATTTCATAGCAAATTTCGGAATATACGGTTCATTGTTCTCCCAAACCTCTCTTTAGAGGGCGTTTAACTCCTGCGCATAACAAACCAGGCTGCTATTTTGCAAAGGGTAATGTTACTGGGATAAAATATAGATGTCGTTTTCGTGTTCAAGGGAGACATGGACTCTCCCCCCACCTCCACCGGCAGTGCGGACGAGCTGTATCGGGCTCACCCAAGACACTGAAAACGATAATACAGGGGTGAGGAGAACTATGGCACCGTCGCTAGAATACCCGAAAGTAATGACCGAGATCGTTTACATCAACCTTCCGGGCCCGGAAGAACCCGAAGCAGGGATGAGCGGCCCGGAGATTCTGCATGGCTTCCTCGCTGATCTTCACCAGACCGCTAATGCTGAAGTCAAGGCATTTATTGATGCCGCGTGCCTGAAGTGGAATGTTCACTTCCGGGTGCAAAAATAAAACCCGGGTAACACAATTGAAAAACGCTGTCAAATTTATATTGGCATCAATTGTTTCGATTATACTGATAAGTTTTGCCGTAGCCTGTTCATCTTCTCCGGCACCAACGGCAGATAATGCAGAGATAGAAACGATACGGGCTTATGCCGACCCGGCTACCCAGACCACGCTTCAGGGTTTAAGCGAGAACAGCCTGGCCAAGTATATACAATACGGAGACCCTCAATTCAAAGCCGCGGTGACTCAAGATGTCTTCAACCAGGCATATACCCAGATCAGCAGCAAGCTGGGGAGCTTTGAATCCATCACCTTCCTGAAGGCAGAGCCAAAGGACGGCTATACCATCGTCCATTACAAGGCTAAATACGCTGGCGGAGAAGTCGGTGTCCGGATGGTGTTCAACCAGGAACATCAAGTCTCGGGTCAATGGTTTGAGTAAGAGGCATTTCTGCTGCTCCGGGTGATTTTAAGTTGCCGCCATTAATATTCATTTACTCTTCCCTGTCATCTCCACCAAATAAAAATTAAGGGGGGCGTTTCTGCCCCCCTTCTTGTATCTCTTGCGGCCATACTGGCCGTTCTTT
>JAQTVP010000181.1 GCA_028707015.1 Dehalococcoidales bacterium
ATAAATTTCCGACATGAAAGTGTAAAGCCCTTTTTATCTGGTTTTATGATATCTCTGATAGCACTTGGGCTTATTACTACAAATATTAATGCTCTGAAATGGGGAAAGGAAACAAAATCTAACCGTGACTTAATTGCATATATTTTAACAACAGTGGAATTTCAGAATGATGAAAATCTTGCCCGTCTTTACCCGGACCCACAGGTGGTTAGAGAACGAGCTGAAATATTAAAGAAATACAAGCTCAATGTTTTTGCCTCCCCCCGTTTCAGTCTCGAGAAATTAACCTTGGCTGAGGGCACCACTCTTTTCCACATAGATACTATCAACGGCAGGGCACCGACGCAACAAGATTTTCAACTCATTGTTGATGCCCAGCAGGAAAAAACTATTACCATTTCCGGTTGGGCGGCTGATCAGAAGGCAGGGGTGGCTGCGGGTGGTGTCTTTATCAATGTTGACGGGCAAGAAGACATCCCTGCCCTTTACGGGGTGTACCGACCTGACGTGGCTGAATCCTTTAAAAACAGTCACTACAGGTATTCAGGCTTTTCAGCATCCTTTTCCACATTAAAACTCGGTAAAGGATTGCATACCCTGTCATTCAAGATTGTCACGGCAAATAAAGACGGATACTATGTATCAAAGCAAATAATTATATTAGAGATCAGATAGTACTAATTTGGCGAATAAA
Source organism: Dehalococcoidales bacterium (assembly GCA_028707015.1). GTDB lineage: Bacteria > Chloroflexota > Dehalococcoidia > Dehalococcoidales > JAQTVP01 > JAQTVP01. The sequence goes on from JAQTVP010000181.1 coordinate 695, forward strand.
ATATATTGTAATTTATATGCAGCAATATCCAGTAATACTATGATCTCGTCCATTAAAAAATGGAAGATAGTCGTATATGCTCGCCAGAGAATATGGAAGATAGGTAAATTCCTTGTCGTTGGTGGCTCTGCGGCCTTATTAACACTCTTGATACTTTACGTGCTTGTAGATCACCTTGGCTTCAATACCAAGCTCGGGGAAAACGTAGCTAATCTAATCGGAATGGAGCTGGGTATTATATATAATTATTTCATGATGCGTGCAATAACATGGCAGGATATACCTAAAGAAGCAGGCAAAAACCTTTTTATTCAAATACTCAAGTTTCATGCTGCTCTGATCATGACCACGCTATTACGGTTGATTTTATTCGCCTTATTGCAATTTCTGAATGTATATTATATTATCAATGCAGCTATTGGTATATTATTGGTTGCTGCTCTGAATTTCATCGCCTACGATACTATGATTTTCAAGGATAATGGATAAACAAATGTTTGAATATGATGTTTGCATAGTGGGGGGCGCCGGGCATGTAGGTTTACCGCTTGGGCTGATATTTGCCTCGAAGGACCAAAAGGTTATCTTATATGACGTGAATAAGCAAGTTATGGGTATTATCGGAAAGGGCCAAATGCCGTTCATAGAATATGGGGCTGAACCTATTCTAAAGCAGGTAATCAATAAGACACTTTTCCTGTCCGATGATATTCAATCAATTTCTAAAGCGCGTTTTGTTGTAGTAGCTATAGGCACGCCGGTAGACGAATATCTCAATCCGAAATTACGCGCTTTGTTGGATTTATTTGCCAAATTGCATCCATATTTGAATAATCGGCAGACTATAGTCATCCGCAGTACGGTTTATCCCCGCACATGCGCGCAGATATTGCAATTACTGGACAAGATGGGGGGTGGTCCTTGGCATATTGCTTATTGCCCGGAACGGATAGTGCAGGGTTACGCTGTTAAAGAATTGACGACTTTACCCCAGCTTATATCTGGCTTAAGTGAGAGGGCCTTGCATGACGTTACAGAACTATTTTCAGTCATTGCTCCCATGATTATCCCGGTTACAATTGGCGAAGCCGAATTGTCTAAGTTATTCTCAAACGCCTGGCGTTATATTCAATTTGCAGTTGCCAATCAATTCTACATGATCGCACAAGATTTCAGCATTGATTTTAATAAAGTACGCCAGGCCATGATTGAGGGGTATGGGCGTGCGGCTGGTCTGCCTACGGCCGGCTTCGCAGCAGGCCCGTGTCTGCTTAAGGATACAATGCAGCTTTTTGCATTTAACAACAATAACTTTCCATTAGGGCAAGCTGCTATGAACGTTAATGAGGGCTTGCCCGGTTTTATTGTCGAGCACCTTCGTCATAAATATGATCTGAGCCACGCCAAGATAGGTATCATAGGAATGGTTTTTAAGGCAGATATTGATGATATCCGCGATTCACTATCATATAAGCTGGGAAAGATATTGCGCTTTTATGGTGCGAATGTCCTGTATTCGGATGAGTTTGTACATGACCCCACTTTCATAAGCAAGGAAGAATTGGTGGCGTCATGCGATATAGTGATTGTGGGTGTGCCGCATTCGGCCTATAAAACGCTCGTGATTCCGTCGAAAGTTGAGGTAGTTGATATATGGGGATTTATCGGGAAGTAAATACGACTAATGGAAAGCCTCAGCTTCCAACTTGCGTTTTGTTTATTTCAGATAATCTTTATCTCGCGCAGTCTGCTGCAATATGGGCGCGTTCTTTGTTTGATGTAAGGTATATCGGTCAGTATAACCGGAATCAAAAGAAATTTTCACCAGAGGTTTTTGATATATTTGCTCAACCGGTAGATTATCTTTTCAATTATCTATCACCTATTATTGTTCCCGGATGCATTTTACAACACGTAAGATGCGCTGCCATCAATTTTCATCCTGCACCTCCAGAATTGCCAGGCGTTGGTTCAGCTAGTTATGCTTTATATGAAAACGCTGAATCGTTCGGTGTGACCGCACATTTGATGACTGAACAGATCGATGCCGGGGAAATAATCCGTGTTATTCGGTTTCCAATCGTACCAGAGGATACTTGCGACCGACTATTTCAGCGTGCCTTGAATTACTCACTAATATTGTTTTATGAAGTTCTATATGAAATCGCTCGTGCCGGCCAAGTGACCTTTTCAAATGAGAAATGGAAACGCAAAGCATTTACCCGAAAGCAGTTCGAGCGATGGATGACTTTATTGCCTACTGATACTCTGGACGAATTTGACCGGAAAGTACGTGCAATTCGCCATAGCCAATTTCCAGGTCCTTTTCTGGAGATAAATGGACTGAGATTTGAACTACCGCCACGGAAGGACGATTAGCAATCATGATAGATGTTCCGTGGTGGACTCCGCAAATAACAGGTCAAGAATACCAGCTAATAAAAGAGGTACTGGATAGCAATTTTCTTAACGATGGTGATGTAACGCTTCGCTTTGAGAAGGAGATTGCTAAACATGTCGGTGCAAAATACGCTATAGCAGTTACCAGTGGTACTGCAGCCATTTTTTTGGCACTGGCCGGAGCTGGGATAGTACCAGGTGATGAAGTTATTGTACCGGATGTCACGTTTATTGCAACTGCCAATGCGGTTACATTAACCGGTGCCAAGCCAGTGATGGTTGATATTGACCCGTTGAGCTTGAACATTAG
>JAQTVP010000182.1 GCA_028707015.1 Dehalococcoidales bacterium
CTCCACAGAGGTGGCTTCTACGATAATCAATCCTGCACCACCTTTGGCACGCGCTTCGTAATAGTCCTTTAGACGTTCAGTAATGTAACCCTCTTGTGTGCTAAATTCTGTAGCCATTGCAGGCATGACTATTCGGTTTCTCAGACTCATTTTACCAATCCAGCCGGGTTGTGATAGGCTCCGAAACGTTGGTTTATTCATACTCATTTGTCCCAATGACACTCATGTTAATGGCTTCAAAAATATATTACCCAATCCGTAACCCTTGCTTGGTGGAAAATCAAGCACCTTAACGAAATGATGCGCCTAGTATTTAAAGGAACATCTAAACTAAAATCATTCCTGGTGCCCATTGAACTATCTCAAAAATAACCCCACCAACTTTGCGAGTATCGAAATAAGAAACGCCGCCGCAGCCCTTACTTGTACGGAATCGTACATGGAAGATAAGTTCAAGTCCATTCTTTACCAATTTCCCTTCCTCCTTCTCAACATCATCTACCTTGAATGCTAGATGCATTATACCTTCGCCCCTCGTCTCCAAAAACTCTTGCCACAGAGAGTTGCCGCTAATTGGCTGAACCAGTTCAATTTTAACCAAACCAACTCTGGCTATTCTAGGTTCGACCTTATAGCTATCAGGAGCAATTGATTTACCATGCATAAGCATCTTGAAATCAAAGCGCTCCACAGGTCCAATAGGTTTGAATGGGCCTATGCCCAAGGACTCATAATACCTTATATTCTTGTCTAGATCCTTGGTTACTATGCAAATGTGATCAAGTTCTGAGAATACCAATTCTTCCTTCATATCAATCTCGTGAATCACTTCTGACATCAGTTACTTTTGGGCTCAGTTTGTGGCTGGAAGACTTCAAAAATGACTCCTCCCACTTCTGTAGCATCAAAATAGGCAGCTTTAATACCGCTCGAACGGTTCCGATACATGACAATTTTCAGTCCTTTCTTTTCCAGCTTAGCTCTTTCCTTATCAAAGTTCTCTACTTTAAAAGCGATGTGATTGATACCCTCGCCATGTTTTGCCAGAAACTCCTCCTGGAGAAGCGCGTTTTCAACGGGCTGAATTAACTCGATTTCTATTGGGCCAAGCCGAACTGATGCGCTCCGTATCTGGTAGTCCATATTCTTGCCTAACATGGTTTGCTCAGTTATAGTACCCGGCAATTTCATGCTCTTAAAGGGGCCTATTCCTAGCTCTTCATAATATTGAATAGCCTTATCAAGATCACTGACAACCACCCCAATATGATGCAAATTGGCAAACGTTGACTTTTCCACCATTTACTTCTCCTTTCAATGATTTATCCGACAGAAAGTAGTTAGAATTATTGTATGTATCCAAACATGTTAATGCAACAGACAAATGGTCATATTTTATAGTCCTAAAGTCGTTTTTGATTAATAAACTATGTCAATCCGATTTTCCCTTGTGTGAAAATGAAGTGAGGGCGCGCCTATTTAAAGAAGAAAAATGAGAATACATAGGGCAGTTACCTGACATGAGGAATAATGCTATTACATCCAGGTTCACCAACTTCTAGATTTGTTCTCTCACGGATGCGCCAAACGCCTTTAACACGCTGGAAACGAAAGGTGTTTAGTGCACAGCGTACCATTGCGAAGCCAGCCTGCCAGTGTACCGTAGTTACAGAATAACCCGCGGCAGTGGCATTGTCACCTTCAACCTCAATTGTAAGACCTAAGATTAAATGTTGGCATCTATTTTTAATGGATTGATATAGTTTGTTTCCAAGGACACCTTTTCTAATCTCCTCTGTGCCTTTGAATTCGCCGTATTCGAGTTTGAATGAACAGTCTCTGGTCCATAAGCTTAGATTTTCTTCAACGCGCTCAAGGTCTGCTGTGAAACCATACTGTGTTATAAGGTCACGTATTGATTCTTTGTCTTCAAGTATTTGAATCCTTTGCTTTAGACAACCCAACTCTTCTTTCAATTCTTTAGAATCTGTCACAATTTCCTCCTTTATCTTCACTCTTTATGATATATTCTGTAATTTAAGTTTATTACTTCAATTAAGAAACGTTCAAAGTCGTACCTATCGGGGCTTACGAGTAGGCTTCAATAATATTGACAGTATCAGACTAGCTATGCCTAATATGGCACAAAGTATAAAAGCCCAATAATAGCTGCTCCTTATATCATATATGTAGCCAGCTACGAGGGAACCGGCAGCACCCCCAGTTTGAACAGCAAATATAACCAATCCGAAGATTGCCCCATGCGCTTTCAATCCAAAATACTCAGCCACAAGAGGTGATTGCACTGCTGCAAAACCCCCATAACCAGCACCAAAGACCACTGCAAAAAGGTATAGCATCCAAAGCTCATTGGCTAACAGAATCCATAGGAAAGACACCGTCAGCAGAATAAAAATAATAACCAGGACTCGTATACTGCCAATCCTGTCTATAAAGTTACCCATTCCAAGCTTGCCGCCGATATTCACAATACCGACAATTGACAAAATAATGGCTGCCGCTGCCGCCGAAACTCCTATATCGGTAGCATGAGGAACGATATGTACTACTACATTTTGTACGCAGAAAGAAGCACAAAAGCCTATTATGCAGATTATCCAAAATTGCCAGGAATGAATCGCTTCCTGAACAGAATACCCTCGGTCCTCCAAATTTAAACCTCCTATCTTAGCTGGATCAGTTCCGTAGGCTAGGAGTCCCTTCTGACTCGGGTCACGCCTTAGCGATTGTGCAATGGTGACAGTTATTACAAGAACTATTAAGCTAATAATAATATAAGAGGTTCGCCAACTATAGCTGGTGATTAGTTGGTTTGCCAATGGTGGCATGATTACGGTGCCGACACCGATCCCTGACGCGGCTATGCCGCTTGCTAGTCCTCTTCTCTTGGTAAACCATCTAGCCACAGTAGAAAGCAATGGGACCCACATACCTGCTAAACCAACACTTATTAGTACACCATACAACAAATACATTTGCCAAATAGCACTAATCTGTGATATAAGCAAATACCCCAGCCCTACAAGGAAGCCACAAACTGTAACGACTAATCTAGGTCCGAATCTATCGCTTAGTCTACCCGCAAAAATTCCAAAAAATCCGTTTAGAACCATACTCAGTGAATAGGCTCCTGAAGTCGCAGTTCTTGTCCAATCAAATTGGTTTAAAACAGGCTTAAAAAACACACCAAAGCTAAACTGGGTTCCCCACACTATCATTAAGATAACAAAGGAAACTAGAAGGATAATGTAACCATAAAAAAATCTGGGGTCTCTAACTTCGGTTGACAGTAATGGTTTGTGATTAGCCAAGAATCCTACTCTCTGTGTGATGACCTTTTTACAATCACGTGGGTGAACTATATTATCCTAATCTAT
>JAQTVP010000020.1 GCA_028707015.1 Dehalococcoidales bacterium
CGCTGATAGTGCTTCCGCTTTAACTTCAGTCCCATATGCTGTCATGAAAGCAGGTTTAATAAGATTTACTCAGGCACTAGCTAATGAGCTTGGCCCCTATAATATTAATGCCAATTGTGTCTGTCCAGGTATAGTCTATACTGATGCTTGGCAACACGGCGCAAAACACAGAGTTGAAAACACACCTGCATACAAAGGGATGCAACCTAGAGAATGGTTCGTTGATTTTATGGCAGGCAAATACCCGGAGTTGGGACCATTAACACCATTACGAAGAGAGCAGACAGTAGAAGATATGGGACGTACAGTTGCATTCCTGGTTTCTGATGATGCAAAAAATATTACCGGACAAAAAATATATGTTGATGGCGGTAAGTATAAAAACTAGTGAAATTCTAGGGCTTAATTTTAAATAACATACCAGCCTGCCTACAAAAGTAGGCAGGCTGTAACTTACGCTACATTAATTAATTAAGAAAAGAAGAATAACGGTAATTATTAGTAAGGTTAAATAGCAGAACTGCTTTGTGTCCAGTCTTACTATTTACACTAATTAAAGTATCACTGATTTCCACTTTATCAGTGATACTTTAACCAAAAAGGAGCAGATTAAAATGAAACTTGAAGGTAAAGTAGCTATTGTTACCGCTGGCGGCCGCGGTATTGGCCGGGGTATTGCTCTATGTCTCGCTGAGGAAGGAGCCGACATCGTCGTTAATTCTTTCCACCAGGAAACCACAAATAAAGTAGCTGATGAGATTAAAGCAATGGGACGCAAAGTACTGACAGTGGCCGGCGATATTACGGAAACCGATATCATGTTGAAAACCATTGAAGATACCATAAATACTTTTGGTAAAATAGACATTCTGGTGAATAATGTCGGTGGCGGCAGAATGGCACCAGAGAATATTGGCAGTGGTCCCTTAGATAAAGAAATAGCATTATGGAATGGAACATATCATCAAAATATCAGGGCAACTGTTTTAATGTGCAGCGCAGTAGCACCTTATTTCATCAAGCAAAATAGCGGTAAGATTGTCAATATAGCATCAATAGCCGGCAGATACCCCTTTACCGGTCAGTGGCCAGCAGCTTACGGCAGTATGAAAGCTGGATTAATAAGATACACACAGGGATTAGCTAACAAATTAGGACAACATAATATTAATGCAAATTGTGTTTGTCCGGGAATAGTCTATACTGCAGCCTGGGAACGAGGATCAAAACAAATGGTTGATAATACACCCGAATTAAAGGGTATTTCTCCAAAAGAATGGTTCGATTTACGGGCATCAGGACAATATCCACAGCGAGGACCATACCCTGCACTGAGAAGAGCTCAGACAGAAGAAGATATGGGACGTGCGGTTGTCTTTCTGGTTTCTGAGGATGCGAAAAATATTACCGGACAAGCCTTAAATGTTGACGGCGGCATGGTAATGAGTTAGCTCTCATCTGCTTAAATTATATAGTAAAGCGCCTCGTATTAAATACTACAGAATACAAGGCGCTTTACTTATTTATCACCACAACGTTTCATTTCTAGATAATATTTAAAACCGCTTAATGGTTCAATCTTGATCTCATACCAGTTAAGTAACTACAGTTAATTTTTCTCTCTTGGTACCCTGACCACGATTACCGGTTTATGCCCCGCGCGCAATACCTTGTCGGTAACACTACCAAAAGCCCAACGGCTTATACCCGAGCGCCCATGTGTTGACATAGCAATAAAATCAACATCCAAGTCATCAGCAACTTTAATAATCTCCTCGGCAGCACTGCCAACCTCTATTCTAATATTTACCGTAATTTTTTTACTTTTCAGACTTTTACCGGCTTCTGTCAGGTATGCTAAAGCTTGCTTCTTAATTTGATCTAACTCCACCTCACTGTAAGGGATAGGGGTCATTATTTCCCCCGCAGCAACATAATGAGTTAATAATGAAACCACTTGTATGAGAGTGACTTCTACTTTCGTACTGGCTTTGAATTTAGTCACCAACTCTTCGATATATGGCAAAGCAGTCTCGCCTACCTTAGAACCATCCAGTGGAATAAGTATTTTCTCGCTCATTTAAACCTCCTTGAAACTTAATAGTTTTTCTTTTAGTTTTGCTAGTTTGTTTTTTCTGAGAGCTAGCCTGTCCTTCTCCTTAGCCACAATAGCCGGTGGCGCTTTAGTTGTAAAATCAACATTATTAAGCCTTGCTTCAAGACGAGCTATATCAGCCAAGTTATCTTCGATTTCTTCTTGCATTTTTTTCTCTTCAGCTTCGCGGTCAAACAAATTTCCCATCGGAATGACAACATCCACTTTATCCAGTATTATTACCAAGGTATCTTTACCTACTTTGTTTCCCTGTCTATCCCCTAATATTTTAACAGGCTTTGCTCTAGACAGAGTCTGTATAACTCCAGAGTAAGCTGATATTTCTGATTTAAATTCCCCAGAATAGATTTCGGCTCCAATCCATTTATTATTTTCAACGCTGTATTGTGCCCGGACATTACGAATCGAACGTATTACCTCGATTACAGATTCTATAATTTGCTCTGAATGTTTGTCAGTAGCTGCTTTATCAGATACCGGATAGGCAGCTACCATTATGGATTCAGTTTTCTGCCAATCATTAGGCAGATTACTTTTCAGGTTTTGCCATAGTTCTTCAGTTAGAAAAGGCATATATGGATGCAGCAGGCGAAGCGCTGTTTCCAAAACATTAACCAGAACCGGAACTGGCGATACTATTTCTTCACTTTCAGAATGCAACCGAATCTTAGCTATTTCAATATACCAGTCACAATATTCACCCCAGAGAAAATCATGAATTTGCTTTAATGCCTCCCCGAACTGAAAATCTTCCATAAGAGCCGTCGCACTGGCTATTGTATAATTCAACCTTGATAAAATCCAGCGGTCTTCTAATGGAAGTACGTCATACTGTATATTTATATCGGTTTGTTCTGAATCAATATTTCTAATGACAAAACGAGTAGCATTCCAGAGTTTATTGGCAAAATTACGGCCGGCTTCTAATCTTGAGGGAGTTAATTTAACATCATTACCAGGTGATGTACCTGTGGACAGAGCAAAGCGTATCGCATCAGCTCCATAATCTTTGAGAATATCAAGGGGATTAAGAACATTACCCCGCACCTTACTCATCTTATCACCATTCTCATCACGCAGCAGACCGTGAAGATAAACGGTGTGAAAGGGTACTTCTCCAGTATCCTCCAGCCCCATCATTATCATCCTGGCTACCCAGAAAAAAAGAATATCATAACCAGTTTCCATTACCGCAGTGGGATAAAAATAACGCAGTTCTTCAGTATCATTAGGCCAACCCAAAGTAGAGTGGGGCCATAAAGCTGAACTAAACCAGGTATCTAGAACATCAGGATCCTGTTTAATATTTCCTGAATTACAGTACCGGCAATTCTGCGGCTCATCTACAGCAACGGTAAGCTCACCGCAATCCTGACAGTACCATACTGGGATACGGTGCCCCCACCAAAGTTGACGGCTGATACACCAGTCACGAATATTTTCCATCCAATTAAGGTAAACCCTATTGAACCGCTCAGGAATAATTTTGGTTCGCCCGTCAAGAACAGCTTCAATTGCCGGTTTAGCTAATGGTTTAGTGTTAATAAACCACTGTCTACTGGCAACTGGCTCAATAATTGTCTGGCAACGCATACAATGTCCTACCGAATGGTTGTATGGTTCAACCTTCACCAGCAACCCGTCTTTTCCCAGGTCAGCTAATATCGCCTCACGGCAGTCAAATCGGTCCATACCCTGATATGGTCCGGCATTTTCATTCATGGTAACATCAGCATTCATAATATGGATTATTTCCAATCCGTGCCGCTGGCCCACTTCAAAATCAACCGGATCATGGGCTGGCGTTATCTTAACTGCTCCAGTACCAAAATCAGTAGCTACTGCTTCATCAGCAATAATCGGTATTACCCGGTTAACACCAGGAAGTATTACTTTTTTACCGACCATACCCTCAAAACGATTATCATTAGGATTAACCGCTACTGCGGCATCACCCAGTATCGTTTCCGGACGAGTAGTGGCAACGGTAATATAACCATCATTGTCAGCCATGTGGTAACGGACATAATACAAATTGCCGCCCAAATCTTTATGCTCTACTTCAAGGTCAGACAAAGCCGTTGCACAACGAGGACACCAGTTAATAATCCGTTCCCCACGGTATATTAACCCCTTATTATAGAGGCGGACAAAAGCCGTCCGTACCGCCAGTGATGGCCCTTCCTCAAGAGTAAATTTCTCCCGGCTCCAATCACATGAGGCACCCAATCTGCGGTGTTGCTCGGTAATGGTATAGCGGCACTCCTGAGCCCACTGGTACATCCTTTCCACAAATTTCTCCCGCCCCAATTCATGGCGGTCAATACCTTCCTTTGCCAGCATTCTCTCCACTACCACCTGTGCTGCAATACCAGCATGGTCAATGCCGGGCAACCACAGTGCCGAATCACCCTTCATACGATGCCAGCGGGTCATAATATCTTCCGGAGTGATGAACATGACATGCCCAATATGAAGCCCGCCAGTAACATTAGGCAGCGGCATAATAACCACAAATGGGTCTTTATCCTTATCTACCTCAGCCCGGAAGTAATTTTTCTCCAGCCAGAATTTATACCACTTTTCTTCAACTACACCAGGCTCATAAGCTTTAGGCATTTCATGACGTTCTTGTTCCTGAAGTTTCATAAAGGGCTATCTCCTCCAATACAGTAATTACCTGGCAAACAGCTTGATCAATTTACCCATTATCCTGTCAGCTACTTCTCTTTTGGTTAGTAAAGGTAAATTTTCTACCTTACCATCATGGTCAATCAAGGTTACTCTATTAGTATCAACGTCAAAACCGCTATCAGTACTGGTAATATCATTGGCCACAATCATATCCAGCTGTTTTTTTACCAGCTTTTGTCTGGCATTGTCTACCACATTTTCACTCTCGGCAGCAAAACCAATCCTGAGAAAGTTACCTTTTACTTCGGATAAAATATCCGGAGTCTTAATTAATTCCAAAATTAAGCTATCAGTTGTTTTTTTTATCTTATTTACTGCTATATCTTTCGGTTGGTAGTCCGCAACTGCCGCCGTCATAATCAATGCGTCAGTAGAAGCAGTCGCCTTAATCACCGCATCTTTCATTTCATTAGCAGTGCGAACATGAATAATCTCCATACCTATTGGTTCAGGTAATGACACCGGAGCAGTAACCAGTGTTACGATTGCCCCCCTGTCACAAGCAGCCTCAGCTACAGAATAACCCATCTTGCCCGAAGAGCGGTTACTGATATGCCGTACGGGGTCAAGCGGCTCCTGGGTACCACCGGCAGTAACTACAATATGCTTACCAGCCAGATCACCGCTTCTGCCCAATACTTGCCTGATACCGCTAATAATAATCTCTGATTCAGCAAGACGGCCCAGACCTATTTTCCCCGAGGCTAAACGCCCATAAGCAGGTTCAACAATAGCAAATCCTCTGGCTCTGAGTTTAGCCAGATTATCCTGAGTTACCGAATTCTCAAACATATTAACATTCATCGCTGGTGCTAAAAGTACGGGTGCTAAAGTTGCCAGCACAGTACAGGTAAGCATATCATCGGCGATTCCGCCCGCTATCTTAGCAATAACATTTGCTGTAGCCGGCACAATAGCCACTATATCAGCAGCCTCAGCTAAAGCAATATGTTCAACACTAAATTCTGAATTAAGTTCCCACATACTGGTTATCACTGGCCGACCGGTGAGATTACGAAAAGTCAGCGGGGCGATGAACCGAGTAGCAGATTCCGTCATAATTACATCAACCCTAGCTCCGGCCTGTGTTAATTTACTGGCAATATCAGCTGCTTTATAAGCAGCTATGCCTCCGGTTATACCTAAAACTATAGTTTTATTTTCCAGCATCTGTACCCCCTACTGGATTACATCCTGTTCATCTGGTAAATAAGCCGTAACCCAACCAGAGTTAAATCAGGGTTTATCTCATCAATCACCTTAGTTTCATCAGCTATGAGCCCGGCATAGCCTCCGGTAGCTACCACTTTAGCCTGCCCACCTAATTCTCGCTGGATACGGGCAACTATTCCCTCAACCAGCCCCACATAACCATAGACAATCCCTGATTGCATAGCAGAAATAGTATTATTACCAATTACGCGTGTAGGGTGGATTAACTCTATTCGTGGTAACTTTGCCGCCCTCATATAAAGTGCCTCGGCAGCAGTATTTATACCGGGGGCAATAACTCCCCCCAAATAATCACCTTCCTTAGATACCACATCAAAGGTAGTAGCGGTACCTAAATCAGCAACAATTATCGGACCCCTATAGAGATAATGGGCGGCAGCTGCATTCACAATACGATCTGCCCCAACCTCTTTCGGGTTATCCATTCGGATACGCACACCGGTTTTAACCCCGGCTTCTACCACCAGGGCTGGAATATTAAAATACCGTTGAAATAAACCCTCAAAAGTAGCAGTAAGCGGAGGAACAACACTACACAAAGCTACATCCTTAATATCGGTCTTTTCTATCCCCTGATAATGCAACAAATTCAGCAGCATAACTGCATATTCATCAGGCATTTGGCGAATAACTGTAGCCATTCGCCACGTAGCCTGAAGTTTTTCTTTCTCAAAAACCCCACAAGTAATACTTGTATTACCGATGTCAATAGCTAATAACATTATACTTTCTCTTTCAATTGCTTAATAACTAATGGTAACATTGGTAACAGGTCACTGGCAATCATGCCAGTATCCCCCAGTTTTTTTCTAACTACTTCGCCAGCTTCACCATGCAGATACACTCCCAAAGTAGCCGCATTATAAAGAGATAAACCTTGTGCCAGTAATGCTGCTATTACTCCAGCCAGAACATCACCAGTTCCAGCTGATGCCAACCCGGGATTAGTTACAGAACTTATTTTAGACCTTCCATCTGGAGCAGCAACAACAGTATGGGCACCTTTTAAAACAACCGTTTTATGCCAATCATAAGCCGCCTTCTTAGCAATGCTTACTCTATCTGACTGCACTTCGTCAACCGACACTTCCATCAACCTCGCCATTTCGCCAGCATGCGGAGTAATTATAACATTGTCCGCTAGCTGACGCCACCAGCCCGGGATTTTAGCCAGACTATTTAAAGCATCCGCATCAAGAACTATGGATGGTAGTTCTTGCCCCAAATCAAAAAGAATAGATTTCATAAATTCAATAACAGACTTGTTTTGCCCCATCCCACAGCCCATAAGCAGGACATTATAGCGATTTATTTCCTGATGAATGGTTCTAGCGGCATCTATAGAGATAATGCCTGGGTTTGCTTCATTTAGAGGCAAATAAGTAACCTCAGTCAGCTTAGAAGCTAAAATAGGCTGCAAACTAGCAGCCGTTGCTAGTGTTACCAATCCAGCCCCAACTCGCATGGCACCGCTGCACGCCAGATAAGCAGCGCCAATATAATTAACTGAACCAGCAACAACAAGGACCTTACCGAAACTTCCTTTATTAGCTTGAGCTGAACGCTTTGGAAGTAGTAACCTAACGCATTCTTCAGTGATCAGTTCATCCATTATCTGCTCAGCTAACTGCCCGGGTATACCAATATCAGCTATAGTTATTTTACCTGCCCTTTCTGCTCCCGGGAATTTAAATAATCCCCACTTAGGAAAACCAAGAGTAATGGTAGAATCTGCAAATAAACACGCGGGATCCTCAGCACCGCTATCAGCATCAACTCCTGAAGGTAAATCCAAAGCAATAATGTGAAGAGCAGCTGTTTCTTTTTTAGCTTTAGTCACTTTCTCTAATACCGATACGTAGCTACCACTAAGAGGACGGCTTTTACCCGTACCGAACAAAGCATCAATAACAATATTAGTTGACAACAGTATCTCGTCAAGCTCTACCAAGTCTTTATCTTCTCTTATTTCAATACAAGTGATATTACGTTCCCTGACTAGTTTAAGGTTTATATCTTCTGGCGACCTCCGCCCAAAAAAACAAAGTTTTACTTTTAATCCCCAGTCATGAAGGTAACGAGCAGCAACTAATCCGTCTCCACCATTATTACCAGGCCCTATCAGGAATAATATCTTTTGCCAGTTAAAATCATTTAAGATATTTTTTACTTCTTCCGCTACAGCTTTCCCGGCATTTTCCATAAGTACAGACGAGGGCAATCCAATCCTGGCACACTCCTCTTCTATTTTACGCATCTGACTTATAGTTACAATTTTCATAATAGTAACCAAATCCTCTTTTTATCCAATTATATCCTGGTAATAACCTTAGTAAAATCTGCTATCCTCTTCCCAAATATCTGACATTCAGCTATACATTTATCATCAGGCGTTCCCATTGAAGTTGCTCCGACTGCTCCTGACTGGTGTCCAACTATTACCATCTGGTGAAAAAGCATGGCTACCACAATAGATGATAAAGCCAAATAATCACCCTGACCCTCAGAAGATGTAAAAACAGCTCCAACCCTATCCTTCAGTTTATCAGGGTAAAGCTCCACACTTTTATCAATAAACTGCTTCATGCTGGCTGACATATTAGCAAAGTATGTCGGCGTACCTAAAACTATCGCATCAGCACTAGTAAGATCACTAAAGGCTATACTTTCTACACGATCAACCTTAACCTTCAATCCTCCCTTTTCCATACCCTGTCCGATTGCCACTGCCATTTTTTCTGTATGACCAGTTTTCGAATCATATACTACCAGCCCCTTAGGCATATCTATCACTCACTCCCATACCTCATTTTATTCTAGAAATTTAATTGTTAATCAAGAAGTAACAATAACTTAAACTAAGGATAATATCAATATAGTAATTACATTTACTGGAATGTATTTTTTATATTCTAAGCATCTATAATTATTATATAAATCTGTTCCGATACAGAATATTCTCCAGTTTTCTCTTGTAAACATGACGCACACCCATATTATTTACATCATATTTTACTGAATCGGCAGATTCCTCCACTACTGAGGTCTCATCAGGATAACCCAGCACCAATACAGGTAAAATATCACAATTATCAGGTATATTTAATTTTTTTAAATCCGTTTATCTAAAAGAAAGATAGTATAGGACAAGTGCCAATTTCCTGTTCCTGCGCAACCAGCATCATATTTTCAGCCGCCATACCCACGTCGTTAATTACAGCTTGTCTTTTCATATTAAATTCAGCTTCTAATGTTTTGTTTACTAGCCATTATAAAATTCTCTCAATGCTATCTTCTGATAGCTAGCCCTATTACTCATTATTTGCATATTGCAGAAACTTATTTAGTTTTTTAGTCATTTTCTGCCAGTGTGTTCCTCTCCAGTAAATACGACAACAGGCTGGACATGCCATATATTGATTCTGAGTACGATAAACATAAGGGGGAATCAGATATTTTACCTCTTGCTTACTTTTTTTTAACAATGGCTGGTTACATTCCAAACAAATCATAAACGGATCAAGTCCGCAATTTAGTGTCATGGTTTTAATTACTTGCTTCATTTGTTGCTCAGGATTATCGCTCTGGAGGAGGATAACATTGAGTTGTCCGCTGGTTACTATCCTTCGTTCTATAATATGAGTATCCCTAGTTAGTATCACCCTTTTTTCCGCCAGAGCAGCAGCAATCAGACAAGAATCGTCACCATTTTTGAAGAATAAGGTATCATAGCCAATTATTCTCAGCCACTTAACCAGTTTCCCTGCATTTGTGTCAACTATAAATTTGGGAGTACTTGTCATACCCATATATTTTAGTCTCCCATTCCGAATTTAAAAAATTACAAATGAAGCTTCATACCTTCATAGCCCAAAGTGATAGGGTGATTTAATTCCTCAGACACAACGTCTATTTCAGCTTTTATCTCATCTTCCAGTCCCGGATTCATGTGAACCACAACCACTTGGGGCAAGTAACCCTTCACTTCCCTAAAGCTGGCTAGCTCCTGTTTAAGCAGATTAGGAGTAAGATGTCCTCTTCGTTTGTAAAACTTCTCAAACCTGTCCGGAGCGCTCGTTTCAATAATCAGCAATTGTGGAGCTATTTGTTCCCAGCACTCAGCCAGATCAGGGCCAGTATCTCCAGTATAAAACACTTTCTTACCACTGGGAGAGGTAATCTGATAACCGACGGAAGGAACAGAGTGTTTCATGGCAACGGGAAGAACACTATAACCTTCAATCTGCTGGGTTTCAAGAGATTCTACCACATTGAATTTACTTCTCGGATTTTCCGGTGGCCATCCTAAAAATTTAGGGTATACTATACCATTCAGGAAGTGAGTAGTAATGATTTCATAAACGGGCAAGATAGAGTAAATATTAATTCCAGAGTTCCACATAGCAAAATTAAAGACTATAGCTGCCGTATCTCTAATATGGTCATAGTGCTGGTGGGTGAGTAATATTGCCTTAAGCTTTTGCTGGTCCTCAAAGGAAAGGCTAGAAGTAAGCCCTCCAGAATCAATAACCATAACATTATCAATCATAATACTGGTTAGTTTGGTATTTTGCGATTCGCAATTATGTACTCCTAAAAGTTGTATATCCATTATGTCCTTTACAGTCCTCCTCTAAGTAGTTACGCAACTATATTTAATTTAGTCAAAGCTAGCAATTTTCACATTGAAGCTTTGAGATTTTATTGGCATTGATTGCTCAACTCTGCTTCTCAGTAAGCCTACCAAAATATAACAGAAAGGAGTATCCAAAACCGCTATAATAAGCTTAATTACATATTGAGTGAGTAACATATTCACTAAAACTCCCGCAGGCACAGTTCCCCAGAAAGCTATTGTTATGAATACGCCAGTGTCCAATGCTTGTGACACCATTGTTGAAGCATTATTACGCAACCATAAAAACTTACCCTTGGTCTTCCGCCGCCAAAAATGAAAAGCGAATACATCATGATGCTGGCTGATAAGATATGCAATCATTGATGCCATAGTAATTCTGGGTAACATGCCCAAGATAGATTCATAAGCTGGCTGATATTCCCAGAAAGAAGCTGGTGGCAGTAATTTACCCAGAAAAATTAAAATTACCATGAGTATACTGGCAGCAAAACCAATCCAAATAACTTTAGAAGCTATCTGCCTGCCATAAAGTTCAGTAATCACATCTGTGAATAAAAATGTTAACGGATAGACAATTACCCCCGCCGGAACAACATATCCAAATATGGAAACCAGCTTTACTGCTATAATGTTAGCCACCAGTAAACAGGTTACAAAAAATACAGTTAATGTTACTAATATCATATATTTCCTATCAGACAAGCCACGTTATATTTCTTACTAAATAATGAATCACAGAACGTAATATGAATATACTACCAGAATATTGACTATATTCCGCCATTGTTAAATCCAGCGCTGGCGACGGAAAAAATAAAGCATACCGCCAATAATGATAGCCATAGCAAGAAAAACAAGTACCAGAGATAAGCTTGAATTCTGGAAAGGCAATGGTATATTCATTCCATAGATGCTTGAGACCACAGTAATAGGCAGAAGAATAGTAGCGATAACAGTAAGTATGCGCACAACTTCATTAGTACGATTTGTTGCCAGTGAATCATGGGTATCCTTTAACCCTTCAATTACTTCTTTATATTCATCTAATTCATCCCAGATCTTATCCACATGGTCCACCATATCTCCAAAATAAACTGCCATATCCATTGTACTAAAGCGGCGTATTCTGCGTTCTAAACTACCAAGTACAGCTCTCATTGGCCAGATAATACGACGAAAAGAAATAATATCACGTCTGATTATAGAAATCTCCCGTACTGTACCGCTCATACTATCAGAAAATATGCTATTCTCAATATCTTCGATATTAG
This sequence comes from Dehalococcoidales bacterium, assembly GCA_028707015.1. GTDB lineage: Bacteria > Chloroflexota > Dehalococcoidia > Dehalococcoidales > JAQTVP01 > JAQTVP01. Next base: position 11,954 of record JAQTVP010000020.1, read on the forward strand.
TACCAATTTTACTCAATATAGGCAAGCAGTAGTCCACCAGCCGGTCTATTATGCGATAGAGCAGATAACCCGAACCTTGCCCGAAATATTCTTGCAGCGAATCTTCATCAATCTGACATTCTCTAAAAAGTTTCACCAATGGTTTTAAGTCACCATTATGTAAAGTAACTAGATAACCATCGCCGATAAACACAGCTAATTGACTGGGAGTAGTTACCCGTGCTTCCTTATTAAATACAGGAAAGTGGAAGACCAAGAATAGATAATCTTTATATTCATCAATTTTAGGGCGCTGTATCCGGCTGAGGCAGTCATCTAAATCCAAAGGATGAAAGTGATAGTTTTGGGCCAGATATTCTGTTTCGTGTTCCGTTGGTCCTTCAATATTAAACCATGTCATATTACCTCTGGTAAGTGACTCTAATCTCAGCTGTTCTTCATTTCCAATTTTAGAGATGGTCATGGCAAATTACCTCGTAACTATAGATAAATATTTATTATGAAAAACCCCGCATTATTTTATCACACTTTTGTCAGATAGCATACAAATTGATATACTGGAGTTGATTTAAAACAAGTTTAATAACAAGGTTAGAAATGAAATCTTTAAAACCATCGTGGAAAGACCGCATTATTCTGAGATTTAAAAAAACACTGGGAATGAATATTTTCCTGTGCAATAGCTGTAAATGGAACTGGCGCGGAGCATGCCATAATTCAGCGCGCCCTAATGCTACCTGGTGCTCTGAATATAGTAAAAGAGGGAAATAGTTACTTTACCTAAATTACAGCCGAAAAATTATTATCTTCGCATAATAACTGAAAAACCTATCAATCCTAATCAGCTCAATTTATTACTGTTTTTTATCCGTATGATTGTAAAAGCCTTTTCCAGTTTTTCTTCCCCACCAACCAGCAGCATACATTTTTTTCATTAAAACTGGTGGGGCATATATTGGATCTTTAGTTTCATCATATATAGAATTTGCCACAGCAAATGTAACATCAAGACCAACCAGATCCTGTAACTCTAACTGACCCATAGGATGACCTAAACCCAATTTAAGACCAGTATCAATATCCTCCTTGGTAGCATAACCATCTTCCAGCATCTTAATACAATTAAGCCGGAAAGGTATTGAAATCCGGTTCACGATAAAGCCCGGGGTATCCGGTGCAATAATAGTGGTTTTACCGATGGTTCTGCCAAATTCTTTACCAGTCTCAATAGTCTCAATGCTAGTAGCAATAGTTTTGACTATCTCCAATAGCTTCATAAGTTGTGCAGGATTAAAGAAATGGAGACCAAGAACCTTTTCTGGTTTAGAAGTTACATTAGCAATATCTATCACTGATAGACAAGAGGTGTTTGTTGCCAGAATAGAATCCTTACGACAAATCTTGTCCAGCTCAGTAAACAATTTCTTCTTCACATCCATATCCTCAACTACAGCCTCTATCATGAGGTCACAATCAGCAAATCTTTCAAGATCAGTTGTACCTATAATGCGCGCCATTATGGCACCTTTATCTTCCCGGGTAACCTTACCTCTCTGTACCCCTTTAGCCAAGAATGAATCAATTAACCCTAACCCCTTCTTTAGCAACTCTTCATTTGCTTCTGATACCACAACCTGAAATCCTGCCTGGGCACATACCTGAGCAATACCTGACCCCATCGTCCCACAGCCAACTACTCCAACTCTTTTTATTTCCATAGTTCTACCTGCTTTTTATTATCCAGCTAGATGATATTCAATAATAGCTATTTATTTTCAAAGATAGCACAAATACCATGGCCACCACCACCGCAGATAGTTTCCAGACCATATTTAGCATTGCGTCTCTTCATCTCATTCAGTAAGGTAGCCAACCGCATGGTGCCAGTAGCAGCAATCGGATGCCCCAATGATATTCCCGAACCATTAACATTTATCTTTTTATCATAA
>JAQTVP010000021.1 GCA_028707015.1 Dehalococcoidales bacterium
ATAACCACGAACATTTTCATAAGGCTGCGTACCGCGTCGATAAGTATTACGACCTTCTATTACATCTATAATTTGTCTGATGCCATTCTCTAATCCCTGACCAAAGATATCGATGTATAAAGTCTGTAAAAGAATATCAGGCATCATGCAATCATCTAACTTAACAGGAATAATCCTTACATTATCTTTTGTAGCTTTAATAATTGCATTTTGCCATTCAAGTTTAACCATATTACTTATTAAACTATTTTTTGAAACAAAGAAAAAGAATAATTTACAATCTCTTAGCCCTTTATCCATCTTATCTATGATGCCGTCTCCTGGTTGAACTGACCAGCTATCATAAAATACATTTTCCTGCCCAAAGACAGTGGCAAGTCTTTGTGAAATCTTGTCTACAATTAGTTTATCTTTATGGGTATAACTTACAAAAATCATCTTTGTTTATTCTACCACCACTCACAACTTACTTTCTAACTGATAGCTTCCAAAGCCTGTGCTAAATCCGGCGGCAGCTCAGCGGTAAACTCCATATACTCACCAGTAGACGGCAGAGCACAGCCCAGACGGCAGGCATGGAGAAACTGACGGGATAAGAACGGCACTTTAACACCATAGGTGGTATCTCCCACAACGGGAAAGCCGATAGCCGCCAGGTGCACACGTATCTGATGGGTTCGCCCGGTCTCGGTACGGATTTCCAGTAAGGTGAAGTTCCCCAGATATTTAACCACATCATAACGGGTGCGGGCATCTCTCCCCTCGGCTACCACCGTCATTCGTTTACGGTTACTCGGATCCCGCCCGATAGGTGCCTCAATCATGCCACTTTCCGGTACAAGATGCCCCTTAACCAGCACCAGATAAACCTTTATCACCGAATGCCTCTCAAACTGACTTATCAGGTTCAGCCGAGCTTTATTAGTCTTAGCCACCAGCATTACCCCCGATGTATCCTTATCCAGACGATGCACAATCCCCGGCCGTACCGAGTCACTGATTTCCACCAGTGAAGGAACATGAGACAAAATGGCATTTACCAGGGTATGGTTCGGGTGGCCGGGAGCAGGATGAACGGTTAATCCGGCAGGCTTATTTATTACCAGCAGATCTGTATCTTCATATAGAATATGCAGCGCAATAGCTTCAGGAGAAAGGATACTGGGAGCGGGAGGAGGTATGAAAACATTGACCCGATCCCCGATATTAAGTTTAAAGCTTGCTTTTACAACATCATCATTAACCGTGATACTGCCATCAACAATCAGTTTTTGTACCTTTGTTCGGGATAAATCCGTGTATTTTTCGCTAATATACTTATCCAGACGGCAACCTGTTCTATCAGAGATAAAGCTATATGCGTTATCCATGTTAACTTTTCCTTACTACGGTTACATTAAAAAGAGAGTAAGCAAGTAAAATAGCACCAATAACAATAGCAGAATCAGCAATATTGAATACAGAGAAAAAGCTAACATTAATGAAATCGGTTACATGACCGAGATATATCCGATCAATAAGATTGCCTACTGTCCCCCCGAGAACCAAACCAAGAGCTAATCTGCTAAGCATATTATTTAAAAAAGGAATCCGCCGATAATAAAAGATAGCTAAGAAAAAAAGAATAACGACACTCAGCAAATCAACTATAGTCAATAAAAGTGATTGTTCTTGAAACAAACCAAAAGCAGCCCCGGTATTATTGATACGGGTAAAACTGAAAAACCCAAACTCAAATAACGATTCTCCGATAACTAAAGTAGACCTTATCCAGAACTTACTGATCTGGTCGGCCGCCACAATCAACAACGTGACAGCAAAGAAAATAACCAAACTCCACCGATTATTTTGCAGAGAATTTACCCTTCGCATTCTTTGCTTGCTGAGCCTTGCAGCTCATACATAATCTCGCCTGAGGAAGCGCCTCCAAACGAGCCGGATCCATAGCCTGCCCGCAACCCTCACACAAACCGTATGTTCCGTCTTCAAACTTTTCCAAAGCGTGCCCTACGTCATCCAGTTGGTCTTTTATATGTTTCTCTATACTTAAACGTTTCTCGAATTCCATTGTTTCCGTTGCTTCTTCCTCTCGCTTACCAAATGGACTCCCTTCCCGTTCTTCCGCAGGATGAGTGCTTATATCTAATTGTTCTAATTGCTCACTTAAGCGCTTGTACTCACCTTCCAAACGAGAGCGTAGTAAGTCAAAGCTAATTGCCATTTCGTCTTCCTCCTGTTTACTTAACAAGTTTGAGATAGACTATATTTTATCTATATTCATATGTTAATAAGTAAGTTATTATAATAAAGTATTGTGTGAGAAAACAATGATAAGCAGGTGAGATTAGTCTAGTGTCACCCGTAATCTGCGAATAGTATTAACATCCTGGCCGTGCCAGTAATTACTAACATAACTAAAGATACTTTCATCTCTGCCATTCAATTTTGGGAAATTGTGCACAACTGCAGCGCAGTTATTTTTTACAGCATTACTGTAGCTAAAGCAAATAGTACTTAAGTGCGTCATATTTTCAGTGTATCTTATTTATTTTATTTAATCAACTCTAATTCACAAGCCATTGACAACAGGCTATTCTTTTCATATAGTAAATTGGGAATGATACCACGGTTATGTGATAAATACTCTAAGGTATTATCTTCACCTAGTTTACTCTAACTTCAATACTTCAAGAAAGTCGTTGATCTTCCCAGTATAAATTAGAGGAAAGGGTAATAGAACACCTAAAGGTGGCAGGGATTAGAACAAATAAGAACCTACTTTAATTTACTGATCTCTAACTAACCTGCCAGAAGGACACAATTCGGAACTTTGTGAAGTTCTATGGTTCAGTGCTACATTTCAAAGATTATCATACGAGAAAACAATGTTAAAACGAATAACTAACGAACTTTGGGAACACGCACCATTTACAGTTCTGGGAGCTACTACCGGGATTATTATCATGGTTATAATAGTCTTAAGCGATACTCTCCCCCAAGTTTTTCATATTTCCTACCCCGTTTTTTATGTTTTACACCCGGCTCACGTTGTGCTAAGTGCCATAGTAACTACAGTCATGTATAAAAAGTACGGTAGTGGTAAAATCTGGATATCAATATTGGTTGGTTATACCGGTTCTGTCGGAATTGCTACACTCAGTGATTCAATAATTCCCTATCTTGGAGAAATACTGCTTGATTTACCCGGCAGGGAAATGCATATCGGTTTCATTGAAGAATGGTGGGTAGTAAACCCGGCAGCTTTACTCGGTATCATTATTGGTTATTGGAAGTCTGCCACTAAATTTCCACACTCAGGGCATGTATTGATAAGCACCTGGGCGTCATTATTCCACATCATTCTGGCATTAGGTACAACCGTAAACTGGATTACAATATTAGCTATCTTTTTCTTTTTATTTGTTGGTGTTTGGATCCCATGCTGTTTAAGTGATATTATTTTCCCTCTCCTGTTTACCAACAAATTTGCCTATCCAGAACATAATCACCTATAATCAACCAGCATAAAGGAGATAACGACGAATCTAAAAGTCCAATTAGCCCCCAAAAACCATCATGGATTATTATTAGCTAACCCGGTAATGACTGCCTCGGGTACTTTCGGCTATGGGACTGAGGAAGGACATATCTTTGATGATATTCAAAAACTAGGCGCTATTATTTGCAAAGGCACCACCTTGGAACCCAGAGAAGGAAATCTCCAACCACGAATAACAGAAACGGCTTTCGGCGCGCTCAATTCTATTGGTTTACAGAATATTGGTATTGATGCTCTAATTAAAGAACAGGCACCAATCTGGGCAAGCTGGAAAAAGGTACCACCGGTAATTGTCAATATTGCCGGTGCAACAATCCAGGAATACGCCCGGATAGCTGAAAGACTGGAAGGTGTACCCGGAATCAGCGGCATTGAAGTAAACATCAGCTGTCCCAATGTCAAAGCCGGTGGCGCTGAATTCGGAACTGACCCAACCTCAGCCGCTGAAGTTACCGCCGCCGTTAAAAGAGCTACTTCCCTGCCGGTACTGGTTAAATTAACCCCCAATACTAACGATATAACCGGAATCGCTCTAGCTGTTGCTCAAGCCGGAGCTGATGCCATATCTTTAATCAACACGCTTAAGGGAATGGTTATAGATACTACCAGGCGCAAACCATTACTAGGTAACATAACTGGTGGGTTATCCGGCCCGGCAATAAAGCCGGTGGCATTGTATATGGTATACCAGGTATACCAGGTAGCCAGTGCTGTAACTATACCAGTTATTGGTTGTGGCGGCATCACTACCGCACAAGATGCAATTGAGTTTATTATGGCTGGAGCCAGCGCTATTCAGGTAGGCACAGCCAGCTTCAGCAATCCTCGAGCCCCACTCGATATTCTAGAAGGCATAATAAACTTCTTGAGGGAAAAGGAAATACAGAATATTTCTGAGATTATTGGCGTTGCCCAAGCCTAAACCCAATGAAAAGATAAGAGTTAATAAGTAATGTGGCAAAAACTGAGTAAATGCTACCCGATTCGTCTCGAGCTAATACCTCTATTTATGCTGGCATTTACTTTATATATAGCCCTATCTAACTATACAACTCTGCCAGAGATTATCCCAACACATTTTAATGGCCAGGGCACCCCTGATGACTGGGGTAGTAAAAATACAATCTTCCTTCTTCTGGGTCTAAATATTTTTATCTATCTGCTCTTCACTGTACTTAACATTGCATTCGCTGTGATTAAGGATCCGAGGTCACTGATAAATATGCCAGATAAGTGGAAAGCAGCGCTAAGCAGCACGCAGATCGAAAGACTACGGGTAATAATGAACCGTTACCTGTTTGCGCTAAAAATAACTATACAGGGACTTACTGGTTATATTATCTATATTACAATAGAGATAGCCTGGGAGAGAACAACCGATCTGGGTGCATTGTTTTATGTCTTTATTTTGGCTATATTTGCAACCATTGGTTTAATGCTATGGCAAATTCTCAGAATTAGTAAAACCCATAGCATTGCTTAGAAAAATAAGCTACCACTCACTCAGCTCTACCTCTGTTGCTCCTATACCACCATGGAAACGGTCTGCAGGATTATGAGATTTAACAAGTGGATGTCCTGATAAATAGCGGCTCACTTCCTGGCGCAGTACACCAGTACCCTTACCATGAATTATGCGCACGCGGTATAGCCCGCCACGAAAAGCAGCATTTAGAAACTGATCCAGCTTGGGAATAGCCTCGTCCACAGTTAAACGATGCAAATCCAATTCATCATTAACAGATCTCATCTTTTTTTACTTAGCTCCTCCCAAATTAACGTGTCATATAGCCTTATTATTTAATTTTCTGTCAATTTTTTGCCGATAATAAAAGCCTGGGGCAAAGCATCCTGATACTTAGTTATCGCTCCTTTTTCATCTATCCCAGGAAAAAGAAGATCACCAGCATAGGCAATATCCAGAACCCTAAAGAAAGTTTTTACTGTTACCAGCGCTGAATCAAATAAGCCACTAATTTTTCTACCCCCAACAGAAATGAAGAAACCTTTCCTTATCTTATTATTACCTAAAGGTGCTATTTTTAACATATATTTTTTTACCCATAATGATTGACTACGATCAATCATGGTCTTTAACTGAGCTGTTAATCCCATAAACTGAATAGGAGAAGCTAGAATAATACGATCAGCATTTTCCAGCTCACGATAGACCATCTGCATATCATCTCCTATTTTACACTTACCCAAATCAAAGCAGGCATCACAATGCTGGCAATAGGAAATATTAAGGTCATTAAGGATAATATTCTTGGTTACAGCCCCACTGATGGCAGCACCTCTCATAACCTCGGCCAGCAGCAGATCAGTATTACCACCCCGTCTTGGGCTACCGGCAATACCCAGAACGTTCAATCCAATTCCTCCTCTATAGAAATCAAATTTGCATTCTCTCTGGTTTTCATTAAACGCTCAATCTCCGGCTCAACATGATCATAGCCTAAAAGATGCAAGACACCATGTATAATAAGAATAGCTATCTCTCTTTTTACGGAATGCCGGTGCTCTTCGGCTTGTAAAACTGCTTGAGGATAGGAAATAAGGACCTCACCAAGGTGCAGTATCCCATCAAGAGGCTGGACAAATACAGAATTATCATTTCCACCTGTAGCTAGTAACTCCGGCAACATATAAAAAGACAGTACATCAGTTGGCTCATCTTTATTTCTATAAGTTCGGTTTAAGCCTCGCACCGTTTCCTGATCAGTAATAACCAGACCAAGCTCAACTTCAGAATCTGTTCTTTCCTGCAAAAGAACAGATTCCACTATATTCTGTAGCCAGCTAACTTCGAGATATTGAGCAAAATCTTTATCAATTAAAACATTAATCTCCATTAATACCAATAATAGCATAGGCCAGACAAACTCCCCAAACAGTTTATCCATTAACTTACTTCAATTATTTATTACTGATAATTGTTTAAATGAGATTAGATTTGAGCAAAATGAAAGGTTATGATATAGTAAAACTATACACGAAATATTATTGTTAGCTTCACAAAACTAAGGAGGGATCGCATAGTGGTCTAGTGCGGGCGCCTGCTAAGCGCTTACCCTGGGTGACTGGGGTCGTGGGTTCAAATCCCACTCCCTCCGCCAATACGTAAGAAATACCCACTTTCCTGATGGATATTTTTCTGATGCTACTAAGTGAGATATTATGCCCCAATATTATATCTGGACTATAGGTTGTCAAATGAACAAGGCTGAATCAGATCGTATCGGTAGCTATCTTGAGCAATCAGGCTACCAGCCTACACTTACAGCCGAAAAAGCCGATTTGATTGTGCTTAACAGCTGTGTAGTACGCCAGAGTGCCGAGAATAAGGTTATAAATAAGCTTCATTCACTGAAAGCATTAAAGAATGCCAACCCTGCGGTAACTCTAGCGGTTACCGGTTGTCTGGTAAACTCTGAATCTGACCAGTTAAAAGTTCTTTTCCCCTATATTGATTATGCTTTTAACCCCGGTGAATATCCGCCATGGCTGAAAAAGACAGCATCAGAACAAATATTACCTCAATATCCGTCACCCAACACCTTTGTCCCCATTATGCAAGGTTGTAATAATTTCTGCTCTTACTGTATTGTTCCCTATCGCCGCGGCCGGGAAAAAAGCCGCCCTATTAGAGAAATAATTACAGAGACTGAGGAATTAGTCCATCGCGGGGTAAAGGAAGTAACTTTACTCGGACAAAATGTAAACTCATACGGGCATGACCTTCCTGATAAACCAGACCTCACTGATTTACTCACTGAGCTCAACTCTATCGGCGGACTATTACGTATACGATTTCTGACCAATCACCCAAAAGACATGAGTAGTAAGCTCATAGCGGCGATAGCTCAACTGGATAAAGTCTGTGAGCAGATTAATCTTCCCATACAATCAGGTGATAATGATATTTTAAGAGCAATGAAACGTGACTACACTGTAGAGCATTACCGCCAGATTATTACACAAATGCGCAGTAAGATACCGGAGATAGCTTTAAGTACTGATATCATTGTGGGTTTCCCGTCAGAAAACAGCCAGCAATTCCAGCAGACTGTTAATTTACTCTCAGAAATAAGGTTTGATACAGTGCACGTGGCTGCCTATTCACCGAGAGCTGGAACCAGTGCTGCCAGAGATTTTGAGGATAATATTCCGCTATCTGAGAAAAAAGAGCGACTATATATAATTGAGCAACTTCAGGAAAGTATCGCCCGTGACATTAATAAACGCCTATTAAACCAGACTGTTGAAGTTCTGGTAGAAAGCAAGCATAAAGGAAAGTGGCAAGGTAGAACTAGAAGTGATAAACTGGTATTCTTTAATAATGACAATAATTGTGCGGGTCAACTGGTTAAAGTCAAGGTTATAAAAACAAGCCCGTGGTCTCTCCAGGGTGAAGTTGATCTGCATAGCGTAAATTAAATAAGGAGGAAAAGTGAAATATTTTAAATTTGCAAACTTAGGACTAATATTAGTATTACTTATCAGCGTAGTATTTGTTAGTGGCTGTACCCTGGCAACAGAAGAAGGGGGAGATTCCAGCATCTGGACCATGGTGATCTTTATCGCAGTTTTCTTCGCCTTAATGTATTTTGTTCTGATTAGACCACAACGTAAGAAACAGCAGGAACACCAGAGACTAATTGAAGAACTGCAAAGAGGGGATAAAGTAATTACCGCAGGCGGTATCTATGGGTCAATTGATAGTATCAGTGAGGATAGCATAGTAATTAAAGTAGACTCAGGAACAACAATGAGAGTAGCTAAAGGGAGTGTCACCCTCAGACAAGAAAAAGAGTAGCGTTTATTTATAGACTCCATCTCCCTGACTTCTTTTAGCAAGGTTATTCATTCACAAATCTATACGTATATTAAAATGAGTAACCTCAATACCTTATAATAACTTTAGATAACTGTTTTATTTAAATGGTGATAGATATGAGCGATTATAATCAACTCAAGGGTAAAATAGAGGAATTAAAGAGTGAGCTAAATGCAATTATCGTCGCTCATAATTACCAGCGGCCTGAGGTACAGGATATAGCAGATTTTGTTGGCGACTCGCTAGAATTATCACAGCGATGCACTCAGGTAGATGCCGAAACAATTGTTTTCTGCGGTGTTCGGTTTATGGCTGAAACTGCCGCAATCCTTAACCCCGAGCGTACTGTTCTACTGTCTGAAGGTAATGCCGGTTGCCCGCTGGCAGACTGCATTACTATAGATAAACTAACCGAATGGAAACAAAGATACCCCCAGGCATCGGTTGTATCTTATATCAACTCATCAGCAGAAATTAAAGCCGAAAGCTATACCTGCTGTACATCAGCTAATAGCGTTAAAATAGTAGAATCAGTACCTAACAACGACATTCTCTTTGTACCCGATCAAAATCTGGGCCATTATGTTGCTACCCAGACCACAAAAAATATAATCCTTTACCCTGGGTTTTGTTATGTCCACAACCGCATTAAACCGGAACAGGTAAAATTAGCCCGGGAACTTCATCCTGATGTAAAACTAATCGTCCATCCCGAGTGCCAGCCAGAAGTCACTGAATTAGCTGATGTAGTACTTAGCACCTCGCAAATGTTACGCTATGTCCAGGCAAGCCCCGACAAGAGCTTTATTATTGGTACCGAGGAAGGCTTACTCCATCGATTGCATCTGGACAACCCGGATAAAACTTTTTATCTGGTCTCAAATGACCAAATTTGCATTAATATGAAACGGACAACTCTGGAAATATTGGCACAAACCATGGAATTTAAGCAAAATATAGTTACCGTACCTGAATCAATCCGTATTAAAGCCAAAGAGGCAGTTGATCGAATGCTCTCTGTAACTTAGTAATCAACTCTATACAAAAAGGAGAGATGATGGTGAATATATCTAAACCATCTGAAGAACAAATTGAAAAGATTATAGACCTTGCCCTAGCTGAAGATATCAGTAATGGCGATATAACCAGTGAATTACTGATACCACCTGAACTTGAAGGGCAGGCATCCATACTGGTTAAAGCAGATGGAGTACTGGCTGGCATTGACGTAGCCAGGCAAGTATTTTTCAAGGTTGATTCATCAATCATATTCGAAACTCTGATTAAAGATGGAGTACAAGTAAAATCCGGGGATATCGCAGCTACTATCACTGGCCGTATAACCAGTATTTTAAAAGCTGAACGCCTGGCACTTAATTTCCTGAGCCAGCTAAGTGGCATTGCTTCCGAAACAGCCAAATATGTAGCTAACACACACGGATTAAAGGTTAAGATTACTGATACCCGCAAGACTACACCAGCTCTTAGAATATTGGAAAAGTATGCGGTACGCATGGGCGGCGGATATAATCACCGGCGGCACTTGGGTGATGGCATTCTGATTAAAGATAATCACCTGGCGGCACTTCGAGGTTCTGGTATGAGCCTGAAGAATATTATAGCTAAAGCTAAATTAAATACGCCCCAAGGCCTGAAGGTTGAAGTAGAGGTTAATACCATCACGGAAGCTCTGGAAGCAGTTGAAGCTGGAGCTGACATAATCATGCTGGATAATATGAATCCAGAAGAAATGCGCAATGCGGTAAGCCAGATTCCCAGTCATATTGTAACTGAAGCCTCAGGTGGGATTACACTGGATAACATCCGGATTGTTGCCGAAACCGGGATAAATATTATCTCAATTGGAGCTCTCACCCACTCTCCTAAAGTCCTGGATATGAGTCTTGAGCTCAAAATATAAATACCCGGATTTCCCGGGTTATACTATTTCAGGTTTAGTAACACTGACCAGATAACTTTCACCCTGATCTGCTATTTTAATATCAATAAATCCAGCTTGAGATAGTAATTCCTGCATTTCATCCTCACCGGGAATAGTATGCATTTCAAAACCAGGAATTTGACGGTGAATTTCATTGATTTCAGACCGGCTGGACGTATGGCAGATAAATAGCCTGGCCCCACCTTTCATAACCCGTTTCATTTCAGTGAGGGCCATTAACTTATCCTGGAAGTGGGGGAAACAAGAATAGCAGACTATTGTATCAAAGATTTCATTACATAACGGAATATTAGTAATATCAGCACAAATATAATCAATATTACCAGTAAAATTTTTAGCACGGGCTTGCAGCAACATTTTCTCTGCTAAATCTAAGGCGATAATTTGTCCTGTACTTCCGGTTTCACGTAATAGAAAAGGGGTAAATACACCTGTCCCGGTACCCGCATCAAGTACAATAGAACCAGACTTAATATTTAAGCGGAAAACCATTCGCCTAAGCTTGGTTTCATCTTTCTCTGATCTGGTTTCATCCCATCTAAAGGCATTCTGATTAAAAAATGTCCTGATCATTAACCTTTTTCCGAGAGCAATTTTCCCTGCCATTTTTTTACTTTCCTCTTGGGAGAAAAAACAATAGCTAACATAAAGATTACTGATGAAGTAATTACTATTGTGGCGCCACTGGGCACATTAAATAGATAGGAAAAAAGAAGTCCTATCCAGCCAGAGAGAACACCAAAACCAGCAGAGAGCAAGAACATCCGTTTCATACTATAAGTAAGCTGATAGGCCGCAGCGGCTGGATTAAGTATTAGGCTGAAGATAAGCAAACCGCCAATAGAACGTAAGGATGCAGTGATAGTGGTCCCGGTTAAGAAAAGAATGCCATATAAAATTATCGTAGCAGGCAGGCCTACCGAGAGAGCCATCTCACGATGAAAAAGAGTAGCCTGGATTTCTTTATAAAAAATCAGGACTAAACCAACAACAATAATAACCACAACTGACAGAAAAATAATATCACTTCTGGTACTGGTGAGAATACTACCCCATAATAATTCAAGTGCTCCTGATTTTGATCCGGACATTAAACCCATAAAAAGAAAAGCAAGTCCCAACATAAGAGAAAAGATTATTCCAACTGATGTATCGGGATTAAGCTCACCACGGTCAGCAAGAGGTCCAATAATAGCTGCTGCCAGCAGACAAAAAATAAAAGCCCCTATCAGGGGTTCAAAACCTAACCATAATCCCAGTAATGCTCCGGCAAAGGCAGCATGTGCCATACATACACCAATAAAAGGCATATGCATCAGTACCACAAAAACTCCTATTGTGGCACAGGTAATGCCAGCCAGAAATGAAATCAGAATAGCATTCTGCATAAATTGGTAACCAAAAACGGATAAATCCAAATGTAAGACTCCTTTAAGTCAGACTAGAATATTTTCTCCACGCCTCTTCTTCACCACCGAGACAGGCATATCATATAACTGGCTTAGGTTTGCATCACTGAGCAATTTTACAGGAAAACCCTCACTCCAGATAAGACCATCTTTCATTAGTATCACCCGGTCACAGGTAACAGGAAGTGCGCCCAAATCATGAGTAATAAATAGAGTGGTTAACTTCCGTGCATCATGGATCTGCCTCACAAGTTCCAGTATCTCTGTTTGTGCCTTCCAGTCCAGTGCAGCAGTTGGTTCATCAAGTAGAAATAGTTCGGGTTCCTGCGCCAAGCAACGGGCTATCGCTACCCGCTGTTGCTCACCACCGGAGAGATGCCCAATCGGTCGTCGGGCAAGATGATCCATGCCTACTAATTCCAGCATCTCGTCTACAATTTTCCAATCGTTCTTTCCAGGCCTTCGAAACAAACCTAAAAGCCCGTAACGCCCGATCATTACCACTTCGCGAACACTTATTGGCATCCGCGGGTCTATATGCTCAACTTGAGGGACATAACCTACCCTTCTTCTGATAAAGTTGATATTCCTTGAGGTAACATTTTTCCCCAAAACCCTTACCTGCCCGCTATGTAGTTTACCTAACCCATTAATTATGGTAAGTATTGTAGTTTTTCCGGCACCATTAGGACCAATAATGCCGACAAATTCTCCTGAAGCAACTTCGAGTGATACCCCCCGCAGAGCAACATCTTCCCGATAGGAAACCACCGCATCTTTAACACTTATAGCAGTATTTACCATTTCAAAGTTTTTCCTCTATTGCTTATTATCCAATTAATTATCTACTGCTTCCAGTATACGTCTAACATTCTCGCTGACAGCTTTCTCCCAAGTTTCAGTATTATCAAAACCACCCGGAATATTAGTAACAACTATTCTTGAACAGCCAAGTTCTTCTGCTAATCCTGCCCCGGCATCCTGTCCGCTTTGCAGATTATCAATAATTAAAACTACATTTTCTTGCTTTCCTTTGTCCACCAGTGCCTGGACAACCTGAGGAGTAAGCGTTTCAGGACTACCATAAGTAGCTATAATATTTAGCCCTGCCCATTGGATGAATCCAGATAACTGGTCAGAACACATAACATTAATATTGGCAAGGTCTTCTTGGGCTAGTTTATCCGCTAACTCAATTCCTTTAGCCATAACAGCATTCTTATACTCAGTTGCTCGCTCCTGATAAGCAACGCTATTTTCAGCATCAATCTGGCACAGTGTGGTAGTTATCTCATCTGTTGCCAGTAATTGTATTGACGGGACAATCCAGTTACCCATTATATTTAAATTAATAACAGTCAGGTCCGGATTATCAGCTGAAGCGATCAGCTCTTCAGAAAACACCTCTCCCTGCCAGCCATGCAGCAGAAACAGATCAGCATCAGCTAGTTTCTGAATATCGCCAGGCTTAACATCAAAGTGCCCAGGACACTGGGCAGGCGGAATAATATTAATCACCTCAACTAAATCACCACCCACTCTCTCCGTTATTTGAGATATCAAGGTAGTACTGGTAACTACCCTGACGTTAGAAGTAATTTCAGTTTGACAGCCACTGATAAGTGGAGTAATAGTAAGGCACAAGACCAGTATAATAAGCAGATATTTTCTCATGATTTATTGTTTCCCTTTCCTGGTAATCTAACTATACGCTTTTTATGCAACTGCAATAATTTGCAATAACACACTAAAATTTTATTTACTGCAATTTACACAGCGGCCAAAAATAGCCGAATGTCTCAAGTCAGCAATAAACTTATAATCACGAAGTAAGGCATTCTTAAGAGGAAGCAATACTTCCTCCTCAAGATCAACTATGGCACCACACTGCTGACAAACAAGGTGATGATGGTGTCCTTTCTCCGCCGAATGATATCTGACACGACCACCTCCAAGGTCTGTTTCCGTCACCAGACCAAGCTGTTTCAGTAATTCTAAAGTACGATATACTGTTGATATATTAATATTAGGGTATTTAGCTATCACCTGTGTATAGAT
>JAQTVP010000183.1 GCA_028707015.1 Dehalococcoidales bacterium
GAGAATAACTTCTTCCACATCCGGTGTATCCGAGACTATGCTAATAATGGTATTAGTTCTCTCAGCTAACTCTTTAGGCGAGTTAACTTTTATAGCTCCTTCAGAGACCATTTGCTCAGCTTTAGAAACGGTACGATTGTAAACAACAACTTCAAACCCTGCCTTAATCAAATTACGGGCCATAGGCATACCCATAATACCAAGACCAATAAAACCAATTCTTGTCTCCATTGCAGCCACTTCCTTACTCTTCATTTTCTGTTTATTCTTACCTATAGTCTGGTGTTCTTTATTTTATTATGTTATGTAATGTTATTAAACTCAATCAGACATCTACTCCGGACTCCATGAGTAATTCCCGTACCAGTTTACCGAACTCAGGGTCTGCGATTATCCGCTGACGACGTGGACGCGGTAAATCAATTTTCAATTCACGTTTTATTTTCCCCGGCCGGGCACTTAACACAATCACACGGTCAGCAAGATAGACAGCTTCTTCCACGTCATGTGTGATGAACATCACTGTCCGCTCAAATTCCTGCCAGACTTTTAATAGCCAATTTTGAAGTTCTTTACGAGTCAGGGCATCTAATGCACCAAATGGTTCATCGAGGCACAGAGTCGAACGTCCCGCAAGCCACGTCCGCAGGAGAGCAGCACGCTGGCGCATACCTCCGGAGAGCGCTGATGGATATTCGTTTTCAAAGGTTTCTAATCCAAAATGGGGCAGCATTTCAAGGGCTTTTTGCCGTGATTCCTTTTTAGGAATTCCTTGTATTTCCTGAGGAATTATAACATTATCCAACACGCTTCGCCAAGGCAAAAGCAAATCATGCTGAGGCATATAACCCAGCATACCGGCTCGCTTCTCCGGTATTTTACCATCGATCAGGATTTCACCTTCATCGGGTTCAAGAAGCCCGACACATAAATTAAATAGCGTACTTTTGCCACTTCCGCTTGCCCCAATAATAGTAATAAACTCACCAGGCATAACCTTAAAAGATATATTTTCTAATGCCGGGACAGAATGATGAACTCCGAAGAAGGTTTTACTGACATTTCTTATTTCGATACGTGGTGTGGCCATAGCAACTCATTTCAAATAATATGACTCCCTATTCCAAATTATTTCGCATTCGGAAAGGATTACGATAATTAATAATTTAATTAGAATTTTTCAACTTCAACTAACCCAAAGACATGTTTTTCCCATGCTCTTGCCATTGATAATACGTCCGTAATATTTAGTTGTCAATAAATCTCCTGAATCCTGTTAAATTCTAAATCTACATCCTTTTAGTAATTACCAGTCAGCAGCTAGCTAAGCAAAACCACACCCCATTAAGTAATTAAAACACATCATGGTTAGTAAAAACAGTAACCTTTTAAACTACTGCCATATTGATTACAGCCATTTTTTAAAAATTTTTTATCATCGATATCTACTTTAGTACCCACTGAAATATGAAGACTAATGGTTTAAGGTAAAAATCCGTTGGTGAAAGCATCAGAGGCAGAAATAGGATTTGCTAAAACACCATTTTCAACCATCCAATCAGTATAATCCTGCCAAACGCTTTCTTTTTGTTCTCCCCAACGCGATGCCTCAGCTTGGTAGTATTCTGAAAGCCAATTCTGACTTGCTTTAACGAGTTCAGCATCGAGTTCAGGTACAGCATCTACCAAAATATCAGCAGCCTCGTCTGGATTCTTTATCGCAAAATCATATCCGCGTGAGAGGGCTTCCATAAATGCATCGACGACTTTCGGTCTATTAGCAATTGTATCTTCACTGGCAATCACAACCGGAGTATAGTAATCGGGAATACAATCAAAGTAGTCTTCCATCATCACCACATTTAGATCAATACCCTGTTGCTTTGCTTGAAAACCCTGCCAGCCATAAAAAATCCAAGCTATGTCAATCTGATCTTCGGCAATCAAGGCCAATGGGTCAGCCCAACCGGTATTAACGATCTCAAGTTTATTGAAATCAGCGCCAGCACAATCCATCAAACCTTCAAGCGTAGGGTCTTCAAATGGTGACCCCCATGCTCCATAACGCAAACCCTCAAAATCAGCGGGACTAGTAACATTTAGATCAGCAGCAGACGCAAAACCAGAAGTATTGTGCTGAATAACTGCTGCTATAGAAACAATGGGCACATCTTCAGCACGAGCAAGTGTGACCTGCTCTTGAAAGCTAATACCAAAATCGGCGGTACCGCTAGCAACTGCGGCTTCAGGGTATACTTCGCCGGGCTGAACAATTTCAACTGCAAGACCAGCTTCCTCAAAATAACCCTTCTCCTGTGCTACAAAAATTCCGGCA
Source organism: Dehalococcoidales bacterium (assembly GCA_028707015.1). Lineage (GTDB taxonomy): Bacteria > Chloroflexota > Dehalococcoidia > Dehalococcoidales > JAQTVP01 > JAQTVP01. The sequence goes on from JAQTVP010000183.1 coordinate 2,336, forward strand.
TGATTAGTATTCGGAACCCAATCTAATAGAAATATAACCGGTGTGAGTTCCTCATCTGCTGGACTTCCGCAAGCAGTAGATGCCACTGTAATAATTAGAAGTAAGATGGTTAAAAATAAACGTTTCATGTTATATCTCTCCATATTTTAATAAATACCAAGCTCATCCCATTGCTCTGTACGCTGCTTGGAATAATACCAGGGTAAAGCTAGCCGTTCGATGCCATAAACCAACATGAATAAAGTTACACTTAACAGGGATGTGATGAACATGGCAACAAATACCTGATCGGTTGCCAGCGCATTTTTAGACCGGAGCATATACAAGCCTAATCCGGGAGATCCACCTACCCATTCCCCAATGGTAGCCGCAACTACACTATAGGTTACAGCTAACCGTAAGCCGGAAAAGAATGACGGTAAAGCAGAAGGCATCCGAACCATTCGCCAGATTTGTTTTTTATTTGCTCCCATTGCCCGTAGTAAAGAGATTAATTCCGGGTTTGAAGATATCAGTCCATCAGCGGTACTTACCGCTAACGGGAAAAAGCAAAATAACACCACAGTTAAAATCGTCGGCGTCATACCAAACCCAAACCAGATGATTAGAATTGGTGCAATAGCCAGTATTTGAATGGTTTGTGACACAACCAGTATCGGATATAAAGCCTGATGCGCCAAAGGCCAGAAATCTGTCAGGGCAGCAATCCCGACCCCGGCAATTAACGCCAATATTAATCCGATTCCGGTCGCCAATAACGTAGTACCAACAGCATCCAGCAATAGATCTCTGGTTTCCCATCCGGCCTGAATAACATCAAACGGAGTCGGCAGTATAAACGAACTCCATCCGCTAATCTTCACAACAAAATACCAGCCGATGATCAAAATTACGATTAATGCAATGGGAGGAACAATATTCTTGCGCCAGTTCATTAATCAACCTTTCGATATTTACTGACTTTTTCTTCAATCGAAGTACCTTCCACTGCATCGGCAATCTTAATAATGGTGACCACTTTACCTGCACC
>JAQTVP010000184.1 GCA_028707015.1 Dehalococcoidales bacterium
TTCTGACAGCCTGCTGAGGTGCCGGAATAGAATCATCGGGAATAACATTAATCACTGATGTCTTCCCTGAACTAAAAGCTCTCTCCAGAGCAGGTCTGAGATGCTGCGGCTCAGCAACCAATTCGGTATGGCAACCCATCTCGGCAAATATCTTGTCATATCTGATATCGGGTAGCATACCCCAGGAATCTTTCACATCTGGAAGAATTACCTTTTGTATTGGGTTGCCCATCCAGCCGCTGTTATTGAAAAGGAAATAACATGCCGGGATTTTATATCGGGCTGCTGTTTCAATATCCCAACCGGCAATACCCAGACCGCCATCACCCAGAAGGTCAACAACTTGCTTGCCTGGTCTGCCTAGTTGAGCACCTATCGCAATACCAACGCCATGGCCAACACCACTCCAGGTGGCGCCGTCCATTATCTGTCCGGCAAAGGTAGCTTTTATCTTGTCTGTCATGAAGCCGGCTAAACTGAAAGAATCTAAGATAAGCGTGGCATCCTTATCCAGAAAGTCAACTAGCTCGCTAGCCGCAAAATCAGGGTGAATCGGCTTGTTATTACGTACCTTATCTACTGCTTGCTTTGTCTTAAGTAGGCTAGCTGCCTTCTCCTTAGCGATTACGGCTACCCAATCGCTTCTATCCGGTTTGCTCTTCATTAGGTCTTTAGCGCAATCAATCATCTGTCGTAAAACTTGTTTGGGACTACCAAAGATAGATACCTCGGTGGGTAGTCTGGTGGTTAACTCTTCCATGTCTTCAGATACCTGAATATATTTGACATTTTCAACGGGAAATCTTGGCGGCAGACCAAAGCCCTCAAGCATATTCATTCTCAAGCCGAAGATTGCAACCACATCTGATTGCATCTGGATAGGTCTGCGGAAGCCACCGCCAAAGGCCAGAGGATGTTCCTCAGGGACAGCACCACGACCCATTCTTCTGGTAATAACTGGGATACTGAGCAGCTCGACAAATTCTTTTAATTCGTCCGATGCCTTAGACCAGAAAACACCGTCACCGGCTACGATTGTTGGTTTTTTCGCCTCAAGTAGCATACGTACTGATTTTTCTACCATTTGTGGGTCACCAGCTGGTTGTGAAGGGTTAGCTCGCAGTTCTTTAGGTAGATATCCGCGTAGGTGATTTTCATCTCCGGCTATTGCGACCAGAACATCACGAGGTATTTCAATGCCAACCGGTCCAGGGGGATAAGACGTGGCATCGCGAAAAGCTTTCTGCATATAGTATGCTACCATGGAAGGGTCAACTACACGCCTGGTCCACTTGGTAAAGTTGCTGGCTACTGGCTCGGCGTAACCCTCTTGGAAGGGACCCCAGCCATCTTCATTGATGTTATGCTGCCCGAAAAGGCAAATTAGAGGACTCCTGGCTAGATAAGCCTGATATATACCAGATATCATATTAGCAAAACCAGGTCCGGCCGTACCAAAACAGACCCCTGGCTTACCGGTTGCCCTGGCCCAGCCATCTGCCATATATACACCTGACTGTTCATGCCGCATGTGATACATTTTTATGCCGACCTTAGCAACGGCTGTTAAAAGTGGCCAGATATGACCACCATGAACACCGGCATACCACTCCACACCTTCTTCTTTCAAGACTTTAGCTACTGCGGTAGCTGCAGTTATCTCTGCCATGTGTAGTGCCTCCTTTAATATATTCTTGTATTAGATAATTATCGTGCTATTTTATAGTCTATATCAACAGATTATTGTCCACGAAATAAATAATCTAAAATGTAACGAATAAGTTAAAGTTAAAATTATACTATTAGAAGTAATTGTATATGTCAAGGGGTAGTTGAGAAACTAATCTTTCCTATGTCTTGTCAGATATAGGCGTAATAAAAAAGCGTAACATGTCGAAGAGAATCAGATTACATCAATTGTAGTTTTTAAATATTTTACTAAATGTAATTCTGTTACCTTTAATTAATTTAATAATCTGGGATGCCATTAAAATTTATGGCTTGAGTAAAACGACTATATTTTCCCCGCTATACATAGAATCAAAGGCTCGCTGAGCTTCCTCTATGGGTACAATTTCAGAAATCATTGGCATAACATTCACTTGTTTATGTGCTATCAGATTCATGGGGATACTCAATGGTGAGAAGCCGAGGATTCCTATGAACCTTAGATTCTTTATATACCAAAGTCCAGGGTTCACTTCTGTTGGAGGTACGTTGCCGACTAGCACAATAATACCACCGCGTCTGACAATGTCAATGGCCTGGTTTAAAACTTCTCCATCCCTGACACAAATAATGACCGCATCAGGGCCTTCCTCGGTAAGATTTACTACCTTGGAGATAACATCAACTTCCTTAGCGTTGATGACTGCATCAGCACCCATTTCCAAGGCTTTATCTAGACGAGACTTAACCATATCAACAACAATTACCGGAGATGCTCCGGCAACTTTAGCGGCTAGCATAGCCCCCAGACCGATTTTGCCAGCACCAATGATAACAGCCGAATCGCCAGGTTTTAGCTCGGCAGCTCTGGCTGCACCGACACCATTAGAAAGTGGTTCAACAAGTGCTGCTTCTGCATCAGATACATTATCGGGTACTTTTTGAAGTGATGACGGTGGTCTTACAAAATATTCGGTCATTGCTCCGAATTTGCTTCCGTAGCCTCCTGGTGTAGTCTCATTATAAAATAATGCTCGCTTTCTACCCCCCATGCAAAGGTGAAATAACCTGCGCCGGCAATAATAGCATTGTCCGCAACCCTGGCGCACTCCACCAAGTGTAGCGCGGTCACCGATAGACCATCCTTCAACTCCTTCCCCAATCTCTGTTACTTCTGCACAGAACTCGTGACCCAAGATAGCTCCAGCATGCAACTCGCCCGCAGTTCCTCTCCATTCGAAGGAACCGTCAACGTATTCAAGGTCACTACCACAAATAGAGCAGCATTTAGTTTTGAGTAGCAGTGTTCCCGTTCGGACTTGTGGTTTTGGTATATCCTTAATAACAATTCCCCTTTTTTTTCCCGTGGTAACAACAGCTTTCATTGATTACCCCCTATTTAACTAATATTTTTGTACTTCATTTAATGAAGTTGACAGCCCGTTAGTTTGCCCCCTTTTTTACAGCGCTCAAGTAATTTATTGTTGGCTATTTTTATATTAAAGCAATTGTATAACTTGTAATAGATATTAACAAGACATAATACCTTTTGAAAAGGTCAGGGATTTGGGAAAGCTGCCAGGTAAAACGTTGACCGATTGATTAACGATGCGGTGAGGGTAAATATAAAAGATTAGTAAACTCTTAGAAATTATTTCCAAAACCTAACTATTACAGATGAATTTATTAACATAAG
>JAQTVP010000185.1 GCA_028707015.1 Dehalococcoidales bacterium
ACCATATAATCATCTGCTCCCCATTCCAGCCCTTTTACCACATCAGATTCCTCACCTCTAACAGTCAAGATTAAAACAGGCACACTGGAAAAAGTACGGATTTCCTTTAAGACGTCGTAGCCGCTGGTATCAGGAAGCCCAAGGTCCAGAATAACTATATCTGGCGCCTCACTCTCCACCAATTCCACTCCCTTTCCCCCAAGATGAGTAGATACTATATTTGCTTCAGGCCAGCGTATATCAAAGGCTAACGAAATAACTTCAACGATTTCACGGTCATCCTCAATAATAAGAACTTTCATTATTCTTCTTTTTGATTAACTTTTTCCTCCTTTTACCCAGGTTTTTCCAATGGGATAGAAAATCCGAAGGTACTGCCCGTACCTCTTTTGCTTTTCACCCATATTTTTCCACCGTGAAGCTCCACTAGTTTCTTAGCAAGAGCCAAGCCCAAGCCCAATCCGCTAAGACGCTCTCTATCTTCAACACGACGAAAATAAGGGTCAAACAGCCGTTTTTGTTCCTCTTTGGTTATACCGGGACCGGTATCCTCAATTTCTACAATCAAATTTTTACCGTTTTCCCTGGCTCTAAAAATAATATCTCCGCCAGCAGGAGTAAACTTAAAAGCATTATTAATTAGATTCATAATAATCTGCCGTAAACGGTCTCTATCAGCAGTAACTAATGGATTAGAATCCAGCAAATCAACAGAAAGAGAATACCCGTCACGTAAAGCTATTGGCATAACTTCATAGCTTATATCACGGAGCAGTGATTGCACATCTACAGATTCTACCTTTAGATTGAGCATATCTGTTTCACCTCTTATCAGGTCAATAAGCTCATCAATCCTCCGATTCAGATTAGAGGCACTGCGGTCAATGCTCTGTACTAGTTTTAGAGAACGTTCATCTTTAATTTCATCAAGCAATAATTCTGTAGCGGCCAGCACCGGGGTTATGGGGGTTCTTAATTCATGTATTAACGCCCTAGTGTATTCAACTCTTTTTTGTATTTCATCTTCTAATTGTTTTCTAATATCTATTTCGCGCTGGTAAAGTTTTTGTAGTTCCACTGCCGCACGTTTACGTTCAGTAATATCGTGGAAAATACCGCGCGTAGCTACAGGTTCTCCATTCTCAAACCTGCAACTAACATTCCCTTCCACTGATATTCGTGTCCCGTTTTTAGTTATAAAGTCAGCCTCAATATTTTTTGCGGATTCACCTGAAATAACATTTTTGAATATTTCTTTACATTGGTCTATACAATCAGGATGAATCACATCCCACAATGAAAGATCAGCAACATCCTCTTCACTGTAATCAAAAATATTCCGCCATGCCTCATTCACATAAACAAAATGGGCATCTTTATCAACGCTTTGTATCATATCATTGGCATTCTCAAACAAATCACGATATCTCTCTTCACTTTCACGTATTTCCAGAGAGGATTCCTCAAGTGCCGCCAGCATGCCATTTATCGTACCAGCCACCAAACTCAATTCATCACTGCCCCCCATTGAAATACGTACAGAAGTATCAACGCTCGTAGTGATATTACGTATTCCTTCAATTAATCGGGTAAACCTTGACAGAACTTGCTTTTGTATCAGGAGCATGGTTATACTACCAACTACTAAACCTGTTCCTAATACTATTAATATGTAATAACTAATTACAGCCTGACCTAACTGATAAGATTCTCGGGGGACATCAATTCTTACTATTAAAGCAGGTTTTCCAAAAACATCATTAAGTAATGTATATCCACCAATATATTCTTCACTCAGTGGTTTTATAACAATTGAACTACCCTGTAAGAGTTGGATAAAGGCTTCTTTAAAATCCTGATACATTAAATCATTAATCGGATGCAGAGAAATATTAAAAAGTGCCAGTTGAGATAAGTCATCAATTACTTCGTAATCAAAATACCGGGCAAATATAACAGTACCTCGTACGGGACCCTCATTTTCACTTGTCAATATCGGCTGTGATGCAACAAGGGCAGGACCTTGTTTAAGAAGAATAATTCCAGAAGCCGTGCTGTAATTTTCCGTATTACCCGAAGGATAATTACTACCTGTAATCCGTGTTACCAAATCCTGTGTTATCGAGATTTCTTCTTTAGTAGTCAGGTCATATCCCCGCTTAAAAACTGTCTGCCCAGAGGAATTTAAGAACAGCATCAGATTAAGTTCCAGAGTATCAAAAGTATCAAATCTAATATTTGATTGAATATATTCTTCGTTCCCATTCTCAATAAAGGCATATGTATCATCTCGTGCTGCCCAATCAGCCGTATCAGCCTCCAGATCTGAGATAAGGAAAGATAAAGTATTTACAATCTGTTCAACATGATCACTGGTCTCCCTTTTTTCAATCTCTTCAAGTCCTCGCATAAAAGTTACCCGCGAAGTAATATAGATGAGCCCTGCCATGCATAATAACGCCACTCCCATTATAATCATTGCCTTTGCACGTAGTCTCATATATTCTCAACCTTATTTCAGATTGTAACATTATTTAAAATTAGGTATCAATATAACACATTATATTTATGTATACTAAATATATTTTTATCAATACTATAGATCAAAATATAAGGTACCCAGATAAAAATACTTAGTTTTATCCAAGTCATAGCATCTTTTTCTGTCTTTATATCAATAGAATAAGCGTGTCAGTAAAAACCGACACGGCAGATTTAATAATATTGCCTACCTATTTATCACTAAAAATTGCATTTTATCTCTTTGCTATCATCTGCTATACTACCTCTTTATTAAATCATAATATTACTAATTATTATTTTTATTAATAATTATTCCAGAATGTATCTGGGATTTATATTTTTAAATAATGAAAAAACATAAAGGCAACATCACTGAATCTACAGAGAGGTGAACAAATGGCTAATGTGAAGGTTGATTGCACCGGTGAAACTTGCCCGATTCCTTTGGTTGAAACCCGAAAAGCTTTAAGAAAAGCAAAAGAAGGCGATGTAATAGAAGTTACCGGAACTCATCCTGCTTCTAAAAAAGAAATACCAATGGCTGTAAAAGCTTTGGGATTGGAACTTATTGATGTTCAGGAAAAAGACGGTGTATGGAATATTAAAATCCGCAGGTAGATGGAGGCAGTAACTATGGCTGAAAAAGCTACTATTATAGTACACAGTGGTGATATGGATAAAATTTACAGTGCTCTTATTGTAGCTAATGGAGCGCTATCTATGGGAATGGAAGCATCAATATATTTTACTTTCTGGGGATTACAGCGCCTCAAGAAAGGTGGGTTAGATAAAGGACCTCTTTCTAAAATGAACCTG
>JAQTVP010000186.1 GCA_028707015.1 Dehalococcoidales bacterium
GGCTGGTATTTGACGGCGGCATTTTATATGAGGGGACCGGGCTCATTGGCAGGTCTTCTCTGCGTAAGGTTGAACTAGAGACCGGTAAAATATTACAGCTTTATAATCTGCCTGAAAAATATTTCGGGGAGGGAATTACTGTTTATAAAGACACCATTATCCAATTAACATGGAAGTCCAATACCGGCCTGATCTACAACAAGAATAGTTTCGCTTTACTCCACCAGTTCTCGTATATCGGGGAGGGATGGGGGATTACCAATGATGGGAAACAGTTAATTATGAGCAACGGCTCCGCAACTTTAACCTTCTTAGACAGTAAGACCTTTACGCCCATCAACCATATTGAGGTACATGATGGCGATGATCCCATATTTAACATCAATGAGCTGGAGTATGTTAACGGGAAAATATTTGCTAATGTTTGGCAAACTGATAACATTGCCATCATTGAGCCTTTAGATGGGCGGGTGGTGGGATGGGTGGACTTAATAGGGCTTTTAAAGACCCAGCCATTTAGCGACCAAGTAGATGTTTTGAACGGCATTGCTTATGATGCCCAAACTGACCGTCTTTTCGTCACGGGTAAGTTCTGGCCGTTTTTGTTTGAGATTAAACTGGTACCGTAAAGCTAAGAATAAACAAATTTAATACCATTTGTCTTTTCTATAAAATAAAAATCCCCACTGCGAGGATATTGGGATATCGTCTAATATGGACTGAAGATTATCATATTAGACAAAGCACCCCTTTAATGAATAGGCAAGAACTCCCTGCGGTCTCTGCCGCAGGGATGAATTGTCCGAAGCGGGGCATGTAGTATAATGGCTGCATGCCGAATAACATAGAGGGCGATATATGGTATTGGTATCACAACGTATCTGAGCCGTATTATCATATACAACTAACGATAAAATACCGGAAGGCATTATTGAATGAAAGAACAGAGGGAATAATACTGCCCTCCAAGTAGTCTTACAAATTATGATAAAATGTTTGAGAGATAGTTTGGTGAATTAAGAATAATGCAGCAATCAGATCCATTTGTTGCCGTCTCCATTTTACTTGCAGCCGCTTTATTGGGTGGATTAATCGCTCACCGATTAAAACAGCCGATTATCATTGGATATCTCATTATCGGAGTTGTTATTGGCCCCTATACTCTCGGACTAATCGGTGATTTAGATATCGTTGAAGCTGCTGCTACGATCGGTGTCGCACTACTGATGTTTACCCTTGGGATGGAAACATCGATCGGTCAACTGCGTGAAGTCGGTAAAGTAGGTGTCTGGGGTGGTGTTTCGCAAATCGTTATCACTGCTATTTTGGGGATATTTGCAGGTATCATTATCTTCCATTGGTCTCTACCTCAGTCTATTATCTTTGGTCTAATTATCTCCCTCAGCAGTACTGCTGTATGCCTTAAGATTATGATGGATCGCGGGGAGCTTTCTTCAGTTCAAGGGCGCATAATGATTGCCATGCTCATCCTGCAGGACATCAGCGTCATTTTCGTATCATTGGTCATACCACTCATCAGTGGGACTACCGATAATCTGCCTCTCAATTTGGCCATCTCTGTTGGCGAAGTATTTCTTTTCGTTGTAGTGACAATTGTTTTGGGGCGCTGGGTGCTCCCTTGGTTGTTAGGTGGCGTTGGCGGCTTCCGCTCTCGTGAACTATTCTTACTTACTATTCTTGTATTATGCCTCGGCGCCGCCGTGAGCACGCAAATTATCGGTTTATCTATAATCTTCGGAGCTTTTCTGGTAGGCATAGTGCTGCGTGAGACAAGGTTTGTCCACCAAGCCCTAGCGGAGATTACGCCCCTCAGAGATATTTTTGCGAGCCTCTTCTTTGTATCTCTAGGTATGTTAATTGACCCCGCCTTTGTGGCTAATAGTTGGACGATTATATTACTTACTGTGGCTGTTATAATTATAATTAAAATAATGGTAATTTCAGGAATTGTGCTTCTCTTCGGCTATAGTATCAGGATAGCTATATTAACAGGTGTTGGGCTATTCCAAATCGGTGAATTCGGCTTTATTATAGCTAGGCAAGGCTCTGAGATAGGTATAATATCTGACCAGTTCTATTCGGTGATTGTCACCAGTGCCGTTATTACAATGGTTCTGACACCGTTGTCTATCAGTCTTGCATCACAACTGCATTATCGTATTTCCTCGGGAGTGGGAAGAAGGAAGGCGGGCGTAAGCGATATTAAGCAAAAACCTTTAGAACAACAAGCCTCCGACATCCTTAAACGCGTGGTTATTGCCGGTTATGGAGAGGTAGGTCAGAGCGTTGCCAGAGGCCTTCAGGAAGCGAATATTCCTTATATCATTATCGATGACGATCCAGAACGTATTTCCGAAGCCAAGGCTAGCAAGCATCCGCGCATATATGGAGATGCGACGAATGTTAACGTACTATCAAAAGCCAACCTTGGCCATGCTTATGCTTTAGTAGTGGCTTATCCTGATCCTATGGCGGTAATAACGACCGTGAGATTAGCTCAACTCATAAATCCCAATTTATTGTTATTGGCACGCGCGAGCCGTAAGAATGATATGGAAATGCTAAGGCAGTTGGGGGTTAAAAAACTGGTGATTCCGGAGCGTGAGGCCGGTCATAAATTTGTTAAAATATTGCTTAAGAAAACAGCTCGGAAGAAGTAAAAAGACTTTGCTAGCCATCATTCGTAAAACTATATCTTAATATTAATACAGTCATAACTACTCCTTGAACTGTATCTACCGGGGGCACTTGAGCATGTCAGACCGGATAACGGGCCTGACTTTACGGTCAAAGCGATAAGAGATGGTTGAACCGGATTTGGGTGAAGACCTTGTTTCTAACCGGGCAGTGCCCGGGAGAACGGATATGTAGAGCCATTCGACGGAAAACTGCGGGATGAACTCTTGCACAGGGAAATATTTGCAGCACTTCAGGAATCTAAGGTCTTGATCGAGCAATGGAGGAGGGAATATAATCAGACACGCCCTCACAGCGCCCTGGGTTACCGGCCACCTGCTCCAGAAAATGAAATACCGGCAGCTCTGACTTAACAGGTGGTATCCTTTTTGGGGGCGGGTCATGCCGCGCCGAGGCACGATTAGCTATCGGCTACCGGAAATATTTTCATCAAAGCACCTTCTCTTATCTTTGTGAACCACGGTTCGCTGGCCGAATTCATTACTGTAGCAAAAGAGCCGTTAAACCTCCTCCCAGTAATACTATGCCAAGAAAAAGCATCCCATACATTAAAACATGCGATTTGCGCATATCACCCTCCTTTGTGCAATGTTACCCGCACAAATAACCCTAG
>JAQTVP010000022.1:0-10904 GCA_028707015.1 Dehalococcoidales bacterium
GGCATGGCTATGTCCGGAGTAACCATGAGGATGACGCGCACAATGATGCTGGAAGTACTGAGACAGGATTACATCAGAACTGCTTGGGCAAAAGGCCTCAGGGAAAGAGTAGTCGTTATGAGGCATGCCTTAAAGAATGCCTTAATTCCGGTAATCACGATAATAGGGCTTCAGATGCCTATTATGATTGGCGGTACAGTTATTATTGAGCAGATATTCTGTCTTCCTGGAATGGGCCGTTTGTTAGTAGAAGCAACCACACTAAGAGACTATCCGATAGTGAGCGGAGTAATGCTCTTTTTTGGAGTTGCGATGGTGCTGATTAACTTACTTGTCGACCTAACTTATGGTCTCTTAGACCCGAGAGTTCATTATAAATAAAGGGGAAAAGCTAAAAAATGAGTAGCACTACAGCAAATAGTTCAATAGAAGCAGGGCCGAAGAGACGCTCTTTCTTAGTTGATGTAGGAGTAAGGCTAATAAGGGAAAAGCCACTGGGCACGATAGGTGGTGTTATAGTCTTAATACTACTCATTACCGGTATTTTTGCTGACTTTCTAGCCCCTTTCGGGATGAATGAGATTCACTCAGATGCCTTTTTATCAGCACCGACGTCCAAATACTTATTAGGAGCTGATAATCTGGGGAGGGATCTGCTCAGTCGTATCATTTTTGGAGCACGCATATCTGTAATAGTTGGTCTATGTGCGACCACTATTTCTGTAATTGTTTCCACATTTATCGGTATCATGACGGGATACCTTGGTGGCAAAGTTGACCTGGTAGTTCAGAGAATGGTTGATGCCTGGATGTGCTTTCCGGGACTGATCATCATGATGGTTCTGATTACTATACTTGGTCCGGGCATGTGGCAGGTAATCATTGTTCTTGGTTTACAATACGGCATTGCGGGTTCCAGGGTAGTAAGAGGGGCCGTTATTGGTATTAAAGAAAATGTATATGTGGATGCAGCCAGAGCCATTGGTTGTTCCACTCCCAGGATACTTTGGCAGCATATACTTCCGAATATTCTAGCTCCCATAATCATCCTGTTTACGACACGTATGCCGGCCGTGATTCTGGTAGAGGCCAGCTTAAGCTTCTTAGGATTTGGGATTCCACCTCCGGCTCCAAGCTGGGGAGGCATGCTAAGTGGTGCCGGACGTTCCTACATGTTCATGGCTCCATGGATAGCCATATGGCCGGGCGTCGCCTTAAGTATTGTGGTATACGGCATTAACATGTTTGGTGACGCAATAAGAGACATTGTAGATCCCAGGTTACGTGGTGGTGTGGGGCGTTACGGAACAGCAAAATCGAGAGCTGCGGCGGCAGAAAAATAATTAGATCCGGCTAGGTCGATTCAGCATAAAAGAGAGAGGCCTTAGGATATTAGAGCTGAAATAAAGGAGGGCAAAAGCAGAGGGGCTGAAATAATCCGACAGTTTAGTAAATGTAGGCAAATCAAGTCTCTGTGTTAACGCTACTATGGCAGCTACAACAAATAATGAAAATGTACTAGAAGTTAAAGATTTACACACCCATTTCTATGTTGAAGATGGTGAAGTAAGAGCAGTCGATGGTCTTACTTATAGCATCAGGAGAGGGGAGAGTTTGGCTCTTGTCGGTGAGAGCGCCTGTGGTAAGAGTGTAAGTGCACTCTCTATTATGCGCCTTATTCCCTACCCGCCTGGTATTATTGTCAGTGGTGAGATTTTATTTCAGGGCCAGGATCTGCTTAAGGTTTCTGAGAGCGAAATGCGCCATATTCGGGGTAATCGAATTGGTATGATCTTTCAAGAACCGATGACTTCATTAAATCCCGTACTCACTATAGAACGGCAGTTATCCGAATCATTGGAATTGCACCGTAAACTGAACAAAAAGGATGCTAAAGAGGAATCTATTAAGTTACTTCGCTTAGTAGGTTTGCCGGATGCCGAAAAGAGGGTGAGTGATTATCCCTATCAATTTAGCGGGGGGATGCAGCAGCGCATAATGATTGCAATGGCCTTAATCTGCAACCCTGATCTGTTAATAGCTGATGAACCAACTACATCAGTTGATGTTACTGTCCAAGCCCAGCTTCTGGAGCTGCTTGATAATCTCAGATCGCAATTCGGTACAGCTATTCTTATCATAACCCATAACCTCGGTGTAGTTGCCCGTTACGCTGACCGAGTGAACGTAATGTACGCGGGAAGACTGGTTGAATCAGCGCCAACAGATGTTCTATACAGCAAACCGCAGCATCCTTATACTATGGGGCTGCTGGCATCAGTACCAAGGCTTGATTTACCCCGAAACCGCAAACTGAGTGTTATTGATGGTTTACCACCTAATCTTGCTCGTCTGCCTAAAGGATGCAACTTCTGTACCCGCTGTACTTACTCCATCGACCGGTGCTTAGAAGAAAAACCGCCTTTGGAAAAGGTGGGTGAAGAACATTACTCCGCTTGCTTTAGAAGCGGAGAGCTTGGAAAATAAGTGAGGGTTTGTTAATGGCTAGTAACGACCATATTATTGAAGTAGAAAATTTAAAAATGTATTTTCCAGTGACTGCCGGTGTTATGCAAAGGAGAGTTGCTGATGTTAAGGCAGTAGACGGAGTTAGTTTTTATATTAAGAAAGGGCAGACTCTGGGACTGGTTGGTGAAAGCGGCTGCGGCAAGACTACTTGTGGCCGTGCTATCTTGCAACTTTACAAACCTACCTCTGGTAATGTCCAATTCGAAGGAAGAGAGCTGACCAAGCTTAGTAATAAAGAACTGAGAAATACGCGGCGGAATATGCAGCTGATTTTTCAGGATCCTTATGCATCGCTTGATCCTCGTATGACAGCTGGTGATATCGTTGGTGAGCCGCTAATAGTCCACAATATGGTTAAAAAGGGTAATGAATATAAGGATCAGGTTAACGAGGTACTGAGAATGGTAGACCTGGAGCCTCGTATGGCAGAACGTTATCCCCACGAGTTCAGCGGGGGACAACGGCAGCGTATTGGAATAGCCCGGGCTCTGGCAGTCAGACCCAGTTTTATTGTGTGTGATGAACCGGTATCAGCACTGGATGTTTCAATTCAAACTCAGGTTATCATGCTGTTAATGAGACTTCGGGATGAACTTAACCTGACTTATCTCTTTATCGCTCATGATCTCTCTGTAGTTCGCTATATCAGTGATCAAGTGGCAGTGATGTATCTGGGTAAGATTATGGAGATCACAAGCAGTGATGAGCTCTATGACCATCCTCTTCACCCCTATACCCAGGCCTTGCTCTCAGCGGTTCCTATTCCTGACCCTGTGGTAGACCGCCAGCGGAAACGAATATTACTATCCGGTGATGTGCCCAGTCCCGTTAACCCTCCGCTTGGCTGCAATTTTAATCCCAGATGCCAGATGGCAATTGATATTTGCAGAGAACAGGAACCGGAATTAAGAGATATTGGCGGCGAGCACTTCGTATCCTGCCATCGGATCTAACTCTTTAATTCTAAGAAATACAATCCGGCTTTATGAGTAGCATCGCCAATATTGATGGCTGTTAAATTAGTATGTTGTCCATTCTTAATTGTAGTAAATACTACTTGTAATCATTTCATGAGTTACTCTGAATGCTTGGTGGATTTAAAATAACATGCCCCAAATAAAAAAGAGATCAGCCGGTAATAATCCAACAGATAAGAATCCTAGTCCAGAAGCTGCGAACAGCAGCAAAAGAATGAGACGGACCGGGTTTATTATTACCGCATTGGTTATTGTAATAATCCTGATTGTAATAGGTATCGGCTATTATTTCAGTGACAATGCAAAATACAGCCGTATTGATATAATTACGGTAGATGATACCTCGATCAGCATGAATTATTTCATTAAAAGAACTGCTTATGCTAACTCTGACCCCTTCGCAATGCTAGAGATACTCACCAATGAACTGATCATTAAACAGGCCGCACCCAGTTACGGTATAGAAATAAGCGAAGAAGAGGTTGACCAGTTTTTGAGGATAGTAGCTCAAGGAGAAAGCGAAACAATCTCTGAGATTGAATTTAAAGAGTGGTATCGCCAGCAAGTTAATGAAAGCGGCTTCTCCAGTTCTGAATTCCGGGATATGGTCCGTACTACATTAATTACTATTAGCCTCAATGATTACCTGGCAGAAAGAATACCAACGGTAGCTGAACAAGTTCATCTGTATTACATATTATCTGCCACTTATGAAGAGGCAGATAATATAAGGGCAAGATGGGAAGCAGGAGAAGATTTTTCCGACCTCGCTATTGAGGCATCATATGATGAAGAATCCAAGGAAGCTGGAGGCGAACTCGGCTGGATACCTCGCGGTGTTATGAAATCTGAACTCGATGGATTGATATTTGATCTCAGCCCCGGTGTTATCAGCGAGGTTATTACAGATGTTGTTGATGCAACCGCAGAAGAACCAACTTACATCTATATTCTGTTTCTGGTTGCAGAAAAGGATGACGCCCGGGAAATAGATGATAATTCCCTGCAGCTGCTAAAAGATAATGCTATTGAGAGCTGGCTTTTAGAAGAAATGAACCTGCATGAATTGAACTGGAATTTTAATTCCGAAATTCACGGCTGGATTAATTATCAGCTGTCAAAATAAAGTGCCGCAGTATTAGTAAGCATGAATAATTAATAACTACGCAGTTTGAAATGTACCTGTAAACAGTATCATGTGTAGTTAACTTAACCTTATTATAAAAAATACAGGGTCCTATTTTATCCAGCTAAATTATAGACATAAAACGGTTAAGCTCTTCTGCTCATTTTGTCCTGATATGAAATCGTAATGGTCACACGAAAATACCGAAAATTAGTACAATTTACTTGATTATTGACAATAAGGTATAGGTAATCTAAAATATTCGCTGTAAATAGAGTTTTTAGCTTAGAAGCTTAGAGAGGAGAGAAAGATGATATAAATAAGGGTAATTGCGATTGTGATTTATCTAAAATAGATTTAGGAAGGAGATTTGCTTAATTGAAACGGAAGATTCTATGGCTGGGTTTAAGCTGGTTAATAGCGGCAGCTTTAGTGCTGTCATCCTGCGGACCAGCAGAAACGGGTGAGCAGGAAGAAGAAGAAGAAGAAGAAGAAGAAGAAGAAGAAGAAATAGTAAAAGAAACAGGCGAACCGCAATACGGCGGTACCATTAATGTGTTTCACCGAGTCGCCAATACTGAACCGCAAAGTGCGGACCAGACTTCTGGAGTTTCAGGGACAAATGACTGGAGCGCCTTTTATACTGAGTGGTTATTATTGGGAGACATAGATGGCAAGGGCCCCAGGGGTACTAATGAATATTCATTTGTACCGCAAGAGTACATTCCTGAAGAATTCCTGGCCGGCTGGTTAGCCGAAAGCTACGAAGTGCCTGACCCCAAAACTATTCTTTTCCACATACGCCCCGGTGTGATGTGGACCGGGAGGGAAGGCGTAATGGAAGCCAGGGAATTTACCGCGGAGGACGCTGCATACAGCCTGAACCGCTATTGGAACAGCAATGCGGGCGGGACTCGAGTTCCTTTCCTGGAAGAAATATATGCCGAGGGCGACACCTGTGTTGTTAAAATGACAAAATTCCACGCTGACTGGCCCTACCTTATCGCCTTCGGGTGGTGCTGTGGCCAATATCCTCAGGAAGTAGTAGAAGCAGGCGCCGATGAGTGGAGAAACGCTGTCGGTACCGGACCATTTATTCTGGATGAATATGTCAAGGGTTCTCACATGCTCTATCAAAAGAATCCTAATTACTGGAGAACAACGACCATTGACGGTAAAGAATACGAAATACCATTTGTAGACGCACTTAGGTGCCCCATCATTCCGGATGTATCTACCCAGGTAGCAGCTCTGCGTACCGGTAAGATTGATTATCAATGGAGAGTTAACCTGAAGTACGAAGACACTCTGGCTCAAACCAGTCCGGAGTTGAAAAAAGTTAAATTCTTAACATCAGTTATGAGTTTTGTATCTTTGAAATGTACTCCCGATTCTATTTTCAGTGACAGAGAATTACGACGGGCCATGTTCATCGGAACGGATATAGCAACTGTAATGGAAGCAATGTGGATGGAGGGTGAAGTACACGGTTTCCCGATAAACCCGGAAACTCCCGGTGTTTACGTTCCGCTTGACGAACTTCCCGCCACAGCCGCCGAGCTGTATGACTATAATCCGGAGAAAGCAAGACAGATGATTGTTGATGCCGGTTATCCCGATGGCTTTAAGATTGAGCTGGTCACTGGTACAACTCAGGATTCTCAGGATCTATCAGCACTGGTTGCCGGTATGTGGGAAGAAATTGGTGTTGACGTTACTCTGATTCCGATGGAGGCAGCGGCCCTCACCAGTATCAGTTACTCCCATGATTACAAGCATGGTATTATCACTGGTAGAACAACCACCAATCCGGTAAGAACACTGCAGGCAATCGGCTTGCCGGGACAAATCTGGAACCGGTCTGTCTATGAAAATGATCACTATGTAGATCTATGGGAAAAGGCAGCACAAGATCCGGTTGTTTCTACACGTAATGCCACATTAAAAGAATTAGGCCTGTTCTTCCTTGAGGAAGCTGCCTATATACCCTTTGGCAATTACTATTCATTATGTTATTATTGGCCATGGGTAAAGAATTACTATGGCGAAATCGAATGTGGATATGCCAATATTGCACCACTTGTAGCTGAGATGTGGATTGACCAGGATCTGAAAGCAGAAATGGGATTTAAGTAATTAATAGAAATGGTAGCCGTTACAAAAAGAGTTACTATATATAATAGTTAGCTGTAGATTGGCGGCAAGAAGTAAAAGGAGAAAAAATAGTATGAAAGCAGCTGTTTTCTATGGGCCTAATGACCTCAGAGTTGAAGAAGTTAGTGACCCCAAATTGCAACCGGATGGGATTATAGTTAAGGTTAAAACCTGCGGAGTATGTGGTACCGATTTGCATGCCTATAAAGGAAAAAGGCCTGCAGCAGCAGGTTCAATCATGGGGCACGAATTTAGCGCAGACGTAATTGAGGTTGGAGCTAACGTAAAAGGTATAAAAAAAGGAGACAGAGTGACCGGAGGTGCGGGTGCCTTTGCCGAATATGTTGGCATTCCTTTGGCTATAGTAAACAAGACTGTCTTCCCATTTTCCGATAAGTTATCTTATGAAGAAGGTGCATGTGCAGAACCATTGTCAGTGGGTTTGGCTGTAGCAAAAAGTGCCGAGCCGAAACCAGAGGATACTGTAGTCATTTTAGGAGCAGGGATGATTGGATATGCATCACTGCAGGTATTTAAGGCAATGGGGGTATCCAATATCATAGTCAGTGAGATAAGCAAACAACGTTTAGAAGCTGCAAAAGCTGGGGGCGCTGATATACTCATTAGTGCCAAAGAAGAAGATCCCTTCCAGCGTGTTTATGAACTTACATCAGGAAGAGGGGCAGATATCGTAGCTGAATGTGCTGGTGCACAAGTCACCTTCCGTCAAGCCATTGAAATGGCACGTTGGGGTGGAAACGCAGTGCGCAGGAGTGGCGAAATACCGATAATACATATTGATGATATTTTTAATAGTTTTAAGGTAAGAAAATTAAACTTGGATGACAAAGAAATAGTGCGTACTGGCGGTAGAGTATGTATGGCAGCGTCATATGAGGATACGATTCCGTGGGATTTATCTTGTCAGGTGACACTGCTTCATAAAAATGTGAGTTTAATAGGTTGTCTTACAGGAGATATCCGTGGGGCCGTTGAATTACTGGAAACAGGGAAAGTCAACCTTAAACCCATATTTACCCATGAGTTTTCTCTCGATAACATTACTGAAGCTTTTAATATGGCAATGAGCAGCGATTCAGTGAAGGTTATGGTTGCGCCATAAAATACATAAAATATAAGATTTAAAAAAGGATGGCAAGAGAAAAATGTTGTCCGATGGCGACCGTAATAAAGAGCAGACCATAAAAATACAAAATAATATTAACGAAAACCCCCGATTCGGGGGTTTTTGTTAATGGAAGTGTTTTTATGGATTTAAAGTTACCGTGAGTATAATCAAAAAGGAGGAAGGTAACTATGGCAATTCCGAAAGAAAAACTATTAGAGATGTATCGAAATCTAATAACTGCTAGATTGCTTGGCGACAAACTTGCTGAGATATTTACTACAGGGGTTGCTGGGAGGACGGGACTTCATAGGGGAACGGGTGAAGAGGCATTCCCTATTGCAATCCAAGCTAATTTAAGAAAAGATGACTATCTCAAACTAACATTTCGGATGGACTTTACTTTATTTGCCAAAGGACTGTTACTTAGAGATGTTATTGGCGCTGAGATTTTTAGAGATTCATCACAGTTTGGTGGGCCTCGTTATCGATTTTTTGATCCTGATAATGGCTTGCTTGCTCATACTGGTGCGGGGGGAGAGGAGCCTCCTATCTATCTGGGTGCGGCGGTAGCAATTATGTATAAGAAAACTGATCAGGTATGTGTATGTGTTATGGGAGATGGATTTGCAAACAGAGGGCCAATGCATGAGGCTATGGTAATGTCGGCAGCATGGAATCTTCCCATAGTGTGGGTGATACATAATAACCAATATGCAATGGGTACATCTGTTAAAAAGAGCTATAAGATAGATGATCTAGCTGATAGAGCAAAAGCCTATGGTTTCCCGGGAGAAACTGTAGATGGAAATGATGTTATCGCCAGTTATGAAGTAATGAAGAAATACATTGATAGAGCCCGTAATGGTGGCGGGCCTAGTTTGGTTGTTGGCGAGACCTATCGGTTGATGGCGCACTTTATGGGCGATCCTCAAATTTATCGCCCTAAAGGTGAAGCAGAAGAATGGTGGAAGAAAGATTCGATACCGCGATATCAGAAAACCCTGATGGATATGGGTATACTAACAGTGGAAGATATAGATAAATTTCAGAGAGAAATAGAAGCTGAAATTGAAGAAGCAGCTACAGCTGCTTTAGCGTTACCACAAGCTAGTTATGAGAATCACCTAAAAACTGCTATTGACGAAATATAAAGTAGTTTGGGCAGAAAAAAGGAGACCATAAAAATGGCAGAGACACAGATGCTTAATTATGTAAGTGCTATTGGGGCTGCGATAAACGAAGAAATGAGGAGAGATGAGCGGGTGGCCATGTGGGGGGAAGATTTAGTCAGTATGCAGGGCGCTTATGGCGAAAATCCGGGTATGTTTAAGGAGTTTGGGGATAGAATCAAGGATACTCCCATAGTCGAACAAGCTATTTTGGGGACGGGTATGGGCGCTGCTCTAGCAGGGATTAGACCAATAGTATGGCTAATGACGGCTGGATTTCTGACTATTGCTTTTGAAGGACTGTTTATGGAAGTAGGTGGTCTGCGGCAGGAATATGGTTATGCAGGCCCAATGCCCTTGGTAGTGTACTGTAGATCTGGAATAGGCGGAGGCTTTGGTGCTCACCACTGTGCTTCTACGGAATCTCTCTTTATGCACAGCCCAGGATTGAAAATAGTAATGCCATCAACTGCTTATGATGCTAAGGGATTAATGAAAACAGCCATCAGGGATGATGAACCTGTAATATACGTAGGATATGGTGCGCTCTATTTTGGTGCAAAAGAGCCAATACCAACTGAAGAATATCTTATTCCTTTTGGAAAAGCTGATATTAAGAGAGAGGGAAAAGATATTACTATAGTATGTTACTCGGGGATGGTACGTAAAGCCTTAGCTGCTGCTGAAGAACTAAATAAAGAAGGCATAAGTGTTGAGGTGGTTGATCTTCGCACACTTGTTCCCATGGATGTAGCGGCTATAGTAAAATCGGTAGAGAAAACTGGTCGTTTGCTTATTGCGCATGAGGCAATGAAACGAGCGGGTGCAGCTGGTGAAATAGCCTTCCGTGTTACTGAGGCAGCTCCTGATCTCGTGAAGAGCTTAAAAACTCCTATCAAGCGATTAGCGGCTCAAAATCTGGCAATTCCTCGTAGTATTTCATTGGATGCTCAGCTTCTACCTCAAGTTGAAGACGTCATTGCTATTGTAAAAACGATGGGATTTGATTAAATAGTATAAAGTGATATCATATAACCTATAATATAAAATAAGTTGGTCACTATTTTTTAAAGGAAGGGGGGCGGAATTAGTTTTCTCCCCCCCTTAACTCTAGAGAATAAAAGAACCAGGTGAGAAAAAAACATAAAAAGGGAGGCTTCAAGTGAAACTGGAAGGTAAAGTAGCTATTATAACTGGAGGTGGCGGGGGTCTTGGCCGTGGCATAACCCTCTGTCTGGCGGAGGAAGGCGCTGATATTGTTATTGATGATATCAATATCGATAATGCTAATAAAGTCGCAGAGGAAGTCAGAGCATTGGGGCGAAAGGCAATAACCGTAGATTTCGATGTAACCAAAGAAGAAAACGCGGAAAAGCTGGTAAAGAGCACACTAGATGCTTTTGGTAAGATTGATATCCTGGTTAATAATGTTGGTGCCGGACATGCCGAAGCAAACATAGCCGGTGGCTTTAATGATAGTGACTGGGACCGCGTATACACCGGGGGAGTAACCGAGCTTACCGAAGGAGATTGGGATCGGGGCTATACTGCTAACCTCAAGCCGACAATATTCATGTGTAAAGCAGTCATACCGCACATGAGGGCACAAAAGAGCGGCAAGATTATTAATATATCCTCAGTGGCCGGCAGAGGTGGTGGCCTTTCACGACTGCCTTACAGCACCATGAAGAGTGCAGTGATCATTTTAACGCAGGGAGTAGCCCGGCAGGTAGCCAAGGATAACATCAATGTCAACTGTATTTGTCCGGGAATTATCTACACTTCAATTCATGAAGATATGGCGAAAATCCGGATAAGGA
>JAQTVP010000022.1:11004-13504 GCA_028707015.1 Dehalococcoidales bacterium
GCAGTGATCATTTTAACGCAGGGAGTA
This sequence comes from Dehalococcoidales bacterium, assembly GCA_028707015.1. Taxonomy (GTDB): domain Bacteria; phylum Chloroflexota; class Dehalococcoidia; order Dehalococcoidales; family JAQTVP01; genus JAQTVP01. The sequence continues at coordinate 11,032 of JAQTVP010000022.1, forward strand.
GCCCGGCAGGTAGCCAAGGATAACATCAATGTCAACTGTATTTGTCCGGGAATTATCTACACTTCAATTCATGAAGATATGGCGAAAATCCGGATAAGGAAAGGAGATCCTTCGCTAAAGGATGTAAAAGATCCGAGAGAAGCCTTTCTGCGTCTGACAGCAATGGTACCGTTAGGTAGAGAGCAGACCCCAGAAGATATTGGACGGATGGCTGCATTTTTCGCCTCAGAAGAATCCAGAAATATAACCGGCCAGAGCGTAAATGTTGATGGCGGAATGCGTATGAATTAGGGTTAATCCAAGATTAGTTATTACAGGAGATTAAAAAAGAAAAATTACAGAATTGATGACCTGGCTGATAGAGCTAAAGCCTATGGTATTCCGGGAGAATCCGTAGATGGGAATGATGTCATTGCCAGCTATGAAGTAATGAAGAAATATATTGATAGAGCCCCTAACGGTGGCGGACCCAGTTTTGTAGTCGGAAATACTTTCCGCTTAATGGGACACTTTGAAGGTGACCCGCAGTTCTCCGGGTAAAGGCTGAAGGTATTGTTAAGAAAGTTAAAGAAATGATGTAAGTGTTAATACCTCTGATAAGTATTGACCCCAGGTATTAAGGGATATGCTAAATACCAGAGGAATATAGCACTGCTATAGACTACAATAAGCACACAGGGGTTTTAATAACTGCAAAGGAAAAGAAACCTCTGTGTGCATTTTTATAAAATATTTTATTCGCTTTAAAGTTAAAAACATATAAATGTGAACTTAATTATTTAAAATTTTGCTGTATTAATAACAGCTTTCCATAAAAAAGATAATAACTTGAATTATGTTTGTTAGCGATAGGGAATTGATTGATAGAGCAAAAAAACCTTGACAAAGCCTAAATAATATGATAATTTTGTTCAAATTTAATTTACAGAAATTAATATAATAAGTTTGGAGAAGATAACGCAAGAACAAAAATGTTGCGTTATCCGTCGGTTTGGTGATATTAAAATATATTGGTTTATAATAATTATGATTGTATTGATGGAGATTAACCAGGAGGGCAAGGGTAATATTGAGTAGCATGGTAATAAAAAAAAGAATAAAACTTATAAAAGAAGTATATTCTGGAAGGGAAACAATGTGACGGTGTCTTGTGGCATCGTTTTTGTTTTATATTTAATTATTTTTGCTCATAATAAAAAACTATATCTTGTCCCGGGCTATATTTATGGTAGTGAAGTTGATAAAAAAGTAAAAAAACATAATTACTTATAAGTGCTGCTTTATCAAAGGAGTTGATGCTTATTGAAGTGGAAATTTAGAAAGCAGAATAACAAAAAAATAAGATAGATGTTGGAATAATATACTAGACTAGAAAAGGAGGCAAGGATGAGAAAGAAGATGTTGTGGATGGGATTGAGCTGGTTGATAGCGGCAACTTTAGTGTTGGCGTCTTGTGGACCAGCAGATTCAGGTGAACAAGAAGAGGAAGAAGAGGAAGAAGAAGAGGAAGAAGAGGAAGTGGTAAAAGAAGAGGGAGAACCGCAATACGGTGGTACGCTGACGATGATGTTTTATGGTACCACTACTGAACCCACTTCGTGGGACCCTCTGCGAGGTAATATTGGTGCCATTATGGATCCTTATTTGGAAAAATTAATTGTGGGGGATGTGCTGGAAAGAGGCCCAAGGGGTACTAACGAATATGCATTTGACTCTTACGAATGGGTTCCCGATGAATTTGCTATCGGTGGGCTTCTCGAAAGTTACGAAATAAGAAATGATCCTCTTCAGCTTGTTTTTAAAGTACGACAGGGAATCACCTGGACAGGCAGAGAAGGCGTAATGGAACCGAGAGAATTTACTGCCTATGATGTGGAGTATGGGTTAAAACGTTATCAGAATGACGGTGTGATGGGAATACGTATTAAGTGGATTGACACAATCACAGCCACTGATAAATATACTGTTGTTTGTGATTTAAATACATACCATGCAGCATGGCGATACATTCTCTGTTTTGGCTGGGGTAGCCAATTGCTCCCGAAAGAAACAGTAGATGCCGGTCCTGATGACTGGCGAAATGCCGTCGGTACTGGTCCATTCATTATGACTGATTATACGGTCGGCTCTTCAATTACTTATGAAAAGAATCCTGATTATTGGGGAAAGACACCTATTAACGGTAAATATTACCAAATGCCATTTATTGATAAACTGATCTTTCCGATTATCGTTGATGAGTCTACACGAGTTGCAGCATTACGAACCGGAAAGCTTGATCTGCTTAACCAATGTAAGCTGAGATATAAGGATTCGTTAGAAAGCAGCACCCCTGAGCTAGTGAGAATAGAAAGTTTAATAGTTCCCACTAATCGTGTTAATTTCTTGTTTGAGGGTGGAAATAGCATTACGGCAGTAGAACCTTTTACTGATATTAGAGTGCGCCAGGCAATGGCTATTGCCATTGATAGAG
>JAQTVP010000023.1 GCA_028707015.1 Dehalococcoidales bacterium
TTTGGTTACGCTTCTAATTCTGTAGCTTACCCCAGCGTAGCTTCCCAATTTAATATACACTTCATCAATGGCCCTGCTACCAACGATACACTTACCGCAGAGTGCCAAGTAGTAAAGAACGGAAAACGAGCAGGCGTGTCTGAAATAAAGATTACAAATCAGGAAAACAAATTAATCGCCAAAGCAACTGGTACTACCATACCTGTTTCAGTAAATAATCAAGATAAATATCCCAAGCTCTAAAATTCAGGCATGTTTTATTAAAACTGTACTATCGCTTTATTATTTATCAAGTATCTCTTCTGCTTTCTTCGGATTATCAACTTTAACAACAATGGTGGCTTTACCGGGAGCAGGATCAATAAAAGCATAAAAATACTCAAGATTTATCCCTGCTTCATTTAACGGTTTAGCTATGGTCTCAAGGAGACCACCTGGAATATCCGGCATTTCCCTCTGTAAAACATCGGTCTCTTTCACCGTGAAGTTAGCCTTCTTCAAAACTTCAACACCTTTATCAGAATCTGAGAGTATCATGCGGACTATTCCAAAATCGGTAGTTTCAGCCACAGAAAGAGCATGCATATTTATATTATTAGCCTTTAACACTTCAAGCATAGCTACCAGCCTACCCTTCTGGTTTTCTACAAAAACAGAAACTTGTTTTACTATCATTATTATTACTCCTTCTACCAGCGATTAAAGCTCTCTATGATCAATAACTCTCTTAGCTTTCCCCACAGTGCGAGCAATGTGTTTAGGTTCTACTAATTTTATATTAGGACTGATACCTAACGTACTTTCTAATTCTTCCTGAACCTTTTTTTCCAAAGCTTCCATTTTACGAATTTCATCAGAGAATACTTCTTCAGAAACCTCAACCTGAATTTCCAGTATATCCATATGCCGCTCGCGGTCAACGATAATTGAATAATGTGGCTCTACACCTTCAATCTCAAGTAAAATACTTTCTATCTGGGACGGGAATACATTAACACCCCGAATAATGAGCATATCATCTGTTCTACCAGTTATTTTAGCCATACGTACTATAGTTCTTCCACACTCGCATGGTTCCACGTTTAGTGAAGTAATATCTTTAGTACGAAAACGTATAACAGGTAATGCTTCCTTGGTAAGTGTAGTTAGCACCAATTCTCCAGTTTCTCCATAAGGAAGTTGTTCCCCTGTATTGGGGTCAATTATCTCAGCCAGAAAATGATCTTCAAATATATGCATACCGCATCTACTGGGACACTCTACGGAAACTCCCGGGCCGACTATTTCGGTAAGACCATATATATCAATTGCCTTTATTGGCAGTTTAGTTTCTATTTCCTGCCTCATTTGCTCTGACCAAGGCTCAGCTCCCAGCACGCCCAGTTTTAATTTTAAAGAACTCAGGTCTATACCCATGTCCAGAGCTGTTTCGGCAATGATAAGTGAATAGGAAGGTGTGCAGGTAATAACAGTAGTCCCCAGGTCTTCCATAAGCATAATCTGTCTTTTTGTACCGCCCGCAGAAGTAGGGATAACAGTTGCTCCTAGCTTTTCCCCCCCATAATGAAAGCCAAGACCCCCAGTAAAAAGCCCATATCCATAAGCATTTTGCATTACGTCATATTTCGTCATCCCGGCAGAGGAAAGAGTTCTAGCCATAACCTCTGACCACATATCAATATCATTAGCAGTATATGGAGCTACCACTGGTTTCCCTGTAGTACCACTGGAAGCATGTAACCTGACCACCTGCTCCATGGGAACAGTCATCAATCCAAAAGGATAGTTATCACGAAAGTCTTGTTTGCTGGTAAATGGCAATTTACTTAGGTCATCCAGAGAACGGATACTGGACGGATTAATACCTTTTTTCAAAAATGCCTGTCGATAAAATGGCACCTTTTCATATACTTTAGCAACCTGTATCTTCAATCTTTCCAGTTGAAGCTCTTCTAAATCCTTTCTGGGCATCATTTCATACTTAGGATTCCAAATCATATGTCATTACCTCCGTAATTAGTAATATAAAAGGATATTCATTATTTGTCTACTACCGAATTTATTTAAATAGCAGTATAATGAGCCACTATATTATAAATTAATTATTTATTATCAACAGGTATATCCTGCAAGCTCCCAATATATTATTTATATTATTATATTTACCATTTCTAATATGTACTAATTTAACACTAAGCTATTGATTTACCCAAGTATGCCTGTCTTACTTTATCATCATTCAGAAGATCATCAGCTGTCCCTTCAACAGTAATACGTCCCCTCTCCATAACATATGCCCTATCAGCAATTTTAAGAGCTGCAGAAGCATCTTGTTCAATAAGCAATATGGTTATCCCATCGTCTCTTAATTTTACCAGAAGTTTTAATATCTCTCTTACTAAATTAGGAGCCAGCCCAAGAGATGGTTCGTCCAGTAATATAATTTTAGGAGAAGACATTAATGCTCGGCCAATAGCCAACATTTGCTGTTCTCCACCACTAAGTTTACCAGCTTGCTGTTTATGGCGTTCTTTCAATACAGGAAAAAGACGAAATACCATCTCTAGATTAGACTGTACTAAAGGCTGGCGAAGAAACCATCCGATATATCCCAACGTGCTGAATGGTTTTCCAGCACACCATGAATATGCTCCCAGTATCAGGTTATCTGCTACACTCATTGAGCCAAAGATTTCTCTACCTTCCGGCACATAGGCCAAGCCGAGTCCAACCGTCTGGTAAGGAGTTATACCGTTAATATTTTGATCACGCAGCCAGATATTACCGCTCTGCAAAGTTGCAAATCCGGCAATAGCATTTAGCATAGTACTTTTACCAGCACCGTTGCTTCCAATCAAGGTAACTATTTCACCCTCATTCACCTGTATTGATACCTCTCTAAGGGCTATAACCCGACCGTTAGCTACGGTTATTTTGTCAACTTTTAACACTAGCCTTCCACTTCCTCACCAAGATAAACCGCAATAACTCTTTCATCTTTCTGAATTTGATTAGCATCACCTTCTGCAATTTTTTGACCACTATCAAGAACAATAATCTTTTCGGCAAGTCCCATTACTAATGGCATATCGTGCTCCACCAGCAATACAGTTATTCCCATATCTATGATGCGGCGTATTAAGTCACTTAGAGCTCGTTTTTCAAGAGTAGTAAGACCCGCACCGGGCTCATCAAGAAGTAAAAGTTTTGGTTCGGTAGCCAGTGCCCGAGCAATAGCCAGCAATTTTTGGCGACCCAGCGGTAAGCTTAGAGCTTCCTTATCTTTATCCATACCGAGTCCAACCAGATTAAGATATTTAATTGCTTCGAGAGATATTTTTCTTTCTTCACGATAGGATTTTGGCAAACGGAAGGCTGCTTCTAAAAAACCATATTGACTACGTGGGTGTTGACCAGTCATAACATTTTCGAGAACAGTCATGTTGCCAAAGAGAAGAGCATGCTGAAAAGTTCTCGCAACACCAATAGATGCTCTTCTATGAGCCGGCATGCTATTAACTCGCATTCCCTGAAATAGTATCTCTCCACTAGTAGCTGAGTAAACCCCGGCGATCAGATTAAACAAAGTAGTTTTTCCGGCACCGTTTGGTCCGATTATAGCACTGATTCTACCTTTCTCTATCTCCATGTCTATTTTATCCAGCGCAACCAGACCACCGAATATCTTGCTCAGACCTTTAGTTTGTAAAATATACTCGCTCAAGTCTTAGACCTTTTGCGTAGTTTTACTACGCCATTGAACTATAATTTCCTTTAATTTAACAAATAAACCCTGTGGCATAAAAATCATTACCAGCATTAGTATTAATCCATACACAATTGTATCTAACTCACCAAATCCGAGTAGTAATTCGTCACTTAGTATATTGGTAGTAGCGGCACCAAAGATTGCACCCCATATACTGGCCAGACCTCCAATTACCGCCATTACCACCAATTTCACTGATGCTAAAAATCCGAATGGCTGAGGACTAACAAAACGCAGGTGATGGACAAATAGACTACCTGCAATAGAAGCAAATACAGCACTTAAGGCAAATATTTTAACTTTAAATTGGGCAACATTGATGCCAATAGATTCTGCAGCATCTTCACTGCCATGAATTGCCCTCAGGGCTCTGCCTGTTCGCGACCGGACAATATTTTGTGAGATAAGCAGCAAAGCCAAACAGAAAAACCAAACTAGATAATATCGTTTAAAGGTAGTATAAAAACCAAACCCGCCGATAGATAAATATGGAATGCCGCCCATACCGTCCGGACCACCGGTAATTTCACTCAGTTGTCGGAAAAGTATCCAGATTATTAAACCTAAGCCCAGAGTAGCCATGGCAAGATAATTACCTTTCAGCCTAAAGATAAGGTATCCAATACCATAAGCAAAAGCACCAGTAACTATAGCTGCAATTAACATTGCCAGCCATGGGTTAACCCCATAAGTCTTGCTCAGAATTGCCGAAATGTAGGCACCAATACCATAATATGCCGCTTGTCCCAGTGATACCTGTCCGGTATAGCCCATTAACAGGCAAAGACCAACGGTAACCATGGTATTTAGGCCGATAAAAATCAAAAGTGTATTGTATTTTCCCATGAACCAGTCAAAGGGTATTAGCACCATCACTGCTAATAACGCACCCACAAGAAAATAAATCCACTTATTTTTAACAAAACCAAACATCAGTCTGCTCTTTCCTCCAATGCCAGCCTGCCGGAGCGAATTAGTAATATAATTAATAGTGCTACAATGGCAATAGCATCTTTATAGGATGAAGTGAACGGACCCCAATTTATGCCTACTGCCAGTGATTCTATTACACCAATGGTTATGCCACCTATAACTGATATTATCGGACTTTTAAAACCGCCAATAGAGGCAGACACAAAACCTTTTAGGCCAAGCATTACACCCACATTATAAGAAGTGAGAACCAGTGGTGCCATAACCGCTCCACCAATACTACCTATCACAGCAGCGATAACAAAAGCAGTCAGCGCCATAACTCTGGAGTCAATGCCTACCATAGCAGCTGCTCTAGTACTGATAGCTGATGCTTTTAAAGCATTTCCCATCATAGTACGTGATAAAAACAGATGCAGGATAATTGTTACTACGATAGTTGTTCCAATTATCCAAAGCGCTTGAGGTCTTATTAAGGCTCCAAATATAGTTAACGATTCGTCACCAGTAAAAAAGGGTGGCCTTACCGAATCTACCCCCAGAAACTCTCTGGTAAAACCACGTATAAAAATAGAAACTCCAATAGTAATAATAATCAGGCTTACTACCGATGCTTTTTTAGCAGTACGAATGGCCAGTAGATAAATAATAGCCCCAATTATTGCGGTAAAAAGTACAGCAAGGATTAAAGAAGGAATCAAGGGAATACCAAAGGAACTAATTAAAAGAAAAGAAAGCATACCACCCAGCATGACAAATTCACCCTGAGCAAAGTTAATAACTCTGGTAACAGCATAGATTATAGTAAACCCTAATGCTACAAGTGCATAAATACTGCCCTGTGTAATACCAGATATAAGATATTGTAGAAATTGGTCTACTGACATTCAGTAGAACCTCCTGACTGATTAACTCACAGAATAAAGGGGGAAAGGGTTTTTCTTTCCCCCTTTATCATTTCATTCAATATTATGAAGCATTTTGTTTACTATGGAGCTAAAGTCCACTCCCCATCTACTATTTCAAACATAGCCAGTGATCCTGGTAACATTCCCAAGTGGTCCTGTGGAGACATAGTAAACACACCCCCGGTACCAACAAAATTATTAATTTTTTCAATCTCGTCTCTTAACTTAGCTCTAGCATCCACCAAGGTCATGTCACCATCCATTTTTTCCAAAGCTATAGTTAACATACCGAGGGCATCATAGGCATGCCCTCCGAATGTACTTATTGTACCAGTGCCATATTTGGATTCGAAATCATTCTTATAGTCTACCAGAATTTTTTGTTGTTGGTCAGTGGCAGGTACCTGATCAGCAATAAGAAGTTTACCCGCAGGGAATATAACACCGTTGGCAGCCTCTCCCGCATTATTGATAAAAGCCATATTGGCAATGCCATGACTAGCAAACAACGGAATTGTCATTTCCAATGCCTTCATATCTGAAGCAACGATAGATGATTCCTTATCGGTAGCCCAGACGATCACCGCTTCAGCATCGGTTCCTTTAATATGAGTGAGTTGAGATTGCATACTGGTATCACCACTACTGAATGTCTGGTCATCCAGTATATTAATACCATAGCTATCTTTTTCAGAAAGCAGGTAAGCTCGCCCGCCAGCACCAAACCCTGAAGTATCAGTTATAATAGCAATATCTTTGATTCCATTTTCCTGCATATATAAATATATCTCGCTTACAGCTTCTTTTTCTGTTTGCGGAGTTTTAAATACCCAATATCTCTCTTCTATAGGGGTTATTATACTGATACCCGCCGCCATAGAAATCAGCGGGATTTCTCCCGAAGTTACGGTATCAATAATGGCCATGGAATCTCCGGTAGTTGTAGGCCCAAGAATTGCAAGAACTTCGTCTCTCTCAATCAGACGAGTTGCCAATGTAGCTGCTTTTTCAGCATTACTCTCATTATCATAAATAATCATCTCCAGTTGCCGTCCATTAATGCCGCCCTCTGCATTAATTTCTTCAGTAAGCATCTCTAATGTCTGCTTCTCAGGAACACCCAGATTTGAATACGCACCCGTAACCGAAAGAATTGCACCAACTTTATAAGTACTCTCTTCTGTTTCACTGGTATTACTACAAGCTGCCAATGAAACAGTGGTCGACAACATTATTAGTACGACCAGTAAGGAAACCCATTTTCTCATCTATTTTTTCTCCTTCAAATATAATAAAATAATTTTGAGGCAATTCTATAAAGTATAACAGCATAACTTCTCGATGTGCAAGCATAAATAGGGATTTACATTAAACTCAAGTGCTGTATCATTAATGACATAAACCGGTCAATAAATATCAAGGAGAGTTTTGTTAAGAGAAAATAAAAAAAGTTTTTGCTAAAGTCAGTGTTTGGGTTTTATCCAATAAAATACAAAAAAACACAGAAGGCCTAAACTGCTGTAAATTTTAGTCAAATAGCAAAGCAGGTGAAGTAAGCACAACAAAGATTGCCATACTTTACCACTGATATATAACATTAGTTAAGGAATTTACCAAAGCTATACTTGACGGCACAACTAAAGATATTAATGCAAGAATAGGAGTCGCAACATCATTTGGATAAATCAAAACAAGTAATACATCAGGCAAACGAGATAATAACCGATGTCGGTTTTGGACATAACATTACTATAGAGTTAATATTGGCATATAAAGAAAATATCAAATTTACTAGTATTCCAAGTGAAAGTAATGAGTCTATTATTAAGTTACCATGTTATCAGAGCTCTAATTATTCTAAAGAAAGTATTATTATCATTTAAACTTACGAGGCTAAATAAATAAGCTGTAAAACATTTTCAGTAATGAATAAGATATTTCTGATTAAGTTTGTACATTCATTAATATTCTGGTGGCAAGTAACATGCCTTACATATCTACTTTATGCTGGTATAATCAGAACTTTCAATATATTCGTGCTAATAGCAATATTTTCTATTCTACTGAACGGATTACTACTACTTCTAAACAAAGGTGTCTGACCGTTCACTAATCTTGCTGAAAATCAAGGGGCTGAAAAAGGTTCTGTTACAGATATTTTCCTTCCAGATTGCATTGCACGCAATATTTTCAGAGTATCTGCACCATTATTTTGTGGAGAGGTTATCCTATTAGTTATTCGTTACTTCACAGGTTTATAATCAGAAATTCCATGCTCTGTAACACACTCTGAAAACATGTTTCCTTTAGCTATGGTAAAAGGTACTGTGATTTTTTAGTATCCTTAAAATTTATAGCCATCAAACCTGTATTCATAATTAAAGTTTTTAGTAAAATCCCCTCAGAGTAACCAACTGGTTTTTGTTTCTTAACGGCAAAAGCTTCATTAGTTTTTGTGGGTTATTTCCAAAACAAATATAATTCTTAGTAATATAATTTGGTATATATAAACAAGTTACACCTTTACTTTAGCACATTATTGAGCCATTCATTAATTCCTATACCTAAAGACAGAAATTAACTCTATTCCAAATGCTGGATAGAGACAGCTTTGATAATACCTGAATGTTTTCATGGCATTATTTTGAGGACGTCTAACCAGGAAATCATCAACCCATTACTGACTAACTTTTGGAGTCCCTATCTATACTTCCCAATTAACGATGCAGTCATTTGTGGGTCTTTGTTTTGTTCGTAAACCATAGCTAATAATTTGTTAACAAAAACATTAACAAAAGGAGTGGTTTCAGTGGTGAGCCGCACAGGAATCGAACCTGTAACCTGCTGATTAAGAGTCAGCTGCTCTGCCAATTGAGCTAGCGGCCCATGAAGCTAAATCTCACCACTTTGTTGGCACAAGGGCTGGAAATGGCGTTAAATTGGCGTTAAATTTATTTCTTGTTCCGTTTACCCTGCTGGCAGCACTTCGTCCAGCAGCGCCATTGCGTCCTCTTGCATACCCTCAATTATATGAGAATAGCAGTCCATTGTAAAGGCTACCGAGCTATGCCCCAAGGCTTCACTTATAACTTTAGGTTTTGCCCCCCGTAGTAACATAAGACTGGCAAAGGTATGGCTGACTACACCTGGGTCAATTGGCCTAACCGCCACACTGGTAAAAACAAGATCATCCAAACCAAGTTGCTTTCCTAATTGCTGGTAAAGCGATTCCCTTTCTACTTTGTATTCTCTCAGGTATAACGCCAGCTTGGGAGTCATAGCGACACGGCGTCGGCTGTGGGCTGTCTTAGGTTCTTTGAACACGCATATACCCCCTCTCTTGTATAGCACCTGCGAGACTGATATTGACAACATATGAAGGTCAATATCTCGCCATCTTAAGCCTAGTAGTTCAGCCTGCCTAAGTCCAGTGCTCACGGCAGTATAGATTACAGGGTAGTAATAGTTACCCATTGCGCTCTGAAAAAGGATTTCAACTTCACTGGAGGTCAAAGTTCGCATAGCTTTCCCTTTCCAGGAGGGCGGGTCTACCAAATCGCATGGATTGCGCCCTAGGTAGCCTTGACGGGTGGCGTATTTTAAGGACTGAGATAATATCCGGTGGTGATAATGCACCGACCGAGCTGATAGCTTTTCACAAGTTTTGCCGTAATAACTCTGGATTACCTGCGGGTGAAGGTGCTTCAACTGGAGATGACCTAAAGCTGGAATAAGGTGGCGCTCTATAATGCTCTGATGGCTGTCTAGAGTCCGATGAGAGCAGTTAGTCTTTACATAGCCTTCTAGCCAGTTACGAAGATGCTCTGCTAAGGTAAGACGACTTGGTGGTGTGTATATGCCTTTCTCCAGATTGACCAGCAATTCGTTCAGTCTCTTTTGTGCGTCCGATTTGCGACCATGTATTGTCTCGAAGTGACGCCTATATTTACCATTCGGACCAATGCCTGTATAGACCTGAATCTGCCAGCTGCTCTGCCAATTGAGCTAGCGGCCCATACACAAGCACAGTTTATCAAACCTAGAATTTCCGTGCAACTCCAACAGCAAGTTAATAAGTTACCGATAACATAAAATTGCTCACTCTAATATTAATCCAGTTTATCTATCAGTTCCTGCCGACTGGTAAGCATAGCAACATCGTTCAAATATTCTGCTAACGAATCACTTTGGCTTCTTAATCCTTTTAATTCCAAGCCAATAGGGTTAATTGATGTTGGCCTATCAGCATAAGTACCGTAATAGGCAAAATAGGCTTGATTTAACTTTCTGATATAATGACCCATTGTAGTCAAAAATTGTCTTTTCTGTTCCATATATATCTCAGCCCGTTCTATTTCTCCTTGAGCTAAATAAATATCAACAGTTTGTCTTATCTCTTTCATTTCTTTATTAAAGTCAAATTCATCTTCTTTTATGAGAATCTGTTTACTTTCATCGTCACGATAATATTTATCCCAGATAATAGATCCTATTTCCTGACTAACCATACTAGCCAATGTTTCATTTATGGTAGATATTTCATAACTCTTAGAGATACCAGTTAAATCAAGCAAATATCGAAAACCTAGAGGCTTAAAGGCAAGATATTGATGTAACCATTCTTCAATCACGGTATTAATAGTAAACCTTAGGCTTGCCTTATTAGAAACGATGGCTGGATAAGTGGCTCCAAGCCCACCAAGCTTTACTACTAAAGAGGATACATCTAACTTATCAATCGCAGTTTCTATTTCTCCTCTTTCTTCCAAGCTAAGATTCTGTGCCAAAAGTATTTCTTTGATACTAGTTATTTCATTTCTAGGCGAAATAACCAGTAAATAAAGAGGATTCTCAAACACGAAATTTACTGGTGGAAAATTAAATTTAGCGTCTATAATCGGATTATAAATATCCTGCTCATTAAGCGTTTCTTTTACTTGCTTCTTTATTATATTTTCCACCTTAGTTTCCAATGTTATTCTTTTTCCCCTCAATATGTCTCTGTCAGCTTCAAGTGCAGGTAAATTCCCCTGTTGATTACCAGTATCAATGGCCTCTAGTTCCATGTTTAATACTTCAATCTGTTCATTAAGATTGAAATATTCTTTAACCATATTAATTTCATCACTAATCTTTTCCTGTTTATTAAAAAACCACTGACCTATTTCATGGAAAATAGCTGATAATTCCCATTCGGCAATACTAAAACGGTATGGACTAACGATAGAATTTAGATGATTATCAAAATTATCTGCAGTAGCACAACTTCCCCCAAACCAGCATAATAAGAATATGCAAGCTATACTAATCAGTTTTATTTTCAATGTAATCCCAAACTCACTTGTTCTGCTATTTGAGGTAAAATTTCTCCTGTTTTTTCCCGTAATACAATATCTGCATAGGTATCCTGAGGAGTTGGCATCAGATTAATGATAACCAATTTTGCACCATTGCGGCTGGATAAACAACCAGTGATGAGCCAGCTACTAAGAAAAGATCACAGGCAGCAGATTTTTCTTCAGCTTGCTGCATTTCAATCTCAGGCATTTGCTGCCCAAAGGACACAGTAGCCGATTTTAACAGACCACCGCAAATATCACATCTGGGAACTTTTACTCCAGATACAAGCCTAATATGTATTTCTTTCCTTGGATATCTAATACCGCAATTAAGGCAAAGAATCCATTTCACGGTGCCATGCACTTCAATTAATTTTTTCTCAGGAATTCCAGCTTTTTGATGTAATCCGTCAACATTCTGAGTAATCACACAATCCAATTTGCCCATTTGATAAAGTTCAGCAAGAGCATAGTGACCAGAATTAGACTCAGCATCCCTTATTTTGGGCCACATTAATTTAGAAAACTGCCAGTATTTTTCCCTGCTTTCTTCACTTACTAGAAACTTATGATGGGTAAATTCAACATGGTCTGATTTTTCCCAAACTCCACCGGGACTACGGAAATCAGGGATATTTGATTCTGTACTTATACCCGCCCCGCTATAAACTATTACTTTCTCTGCCCGCAGAATTGCATCTGCTATATTTTTAATTTTATTCATACGTAACTTTTAATAGCCCTTAGATTTCAAGTAATGCCAATTAAATGCTATAATGGTATCTGTCCTGCCGATAACTGAAGCAGACAAGCGATTACTATATAATAATCTATTTTAATAAGTTATTAAATATCCAGATACGAGTATTAACTGTATGAAAGACTATTACCAGACTCTGGGCATTAATGAAAATGCTAGCCAAGACGAAATAAAAAGTGCCTTTAGAAAACTGGCTTTTAAATATCACCCTGATACTAATCCAGGCAACGAAAAACAAGCCGAAAAAGAATTCAAACATATAAATGAAGCCTATGGCATCCTCGGAGATACCAGCAAACGGCAGCAATATGATCTCTTCAGAAAGGGTAACCTTACCGGTACTGGATACAACCCCGAGTATCAGGGCTTCCAATATTCCCAGAAAGATATCTTTAGAGACACTTTCTCAAATCAGAACATGTTTAATGATTTGAATCAGATGTTTGCTCAAGCTGGCCTTAGATTTGACCAAGATTTTCTTAATAGGATATTCTTTCACGGTAATAATTTCACGTATCAATCTTTCAATAACCATACAGATAATAGAAAAACTCAACAGCATAACACTCAAGATGCTTCTGCTGCTTATAAACCAAACTGGTTGGATAGACAACTCAATAAAATAGCGATAAAGGTCAGCAGTTATGTTATTCGCAAGCTATTCAACATCCAATATGAATCGCCTGCTAAAATGAGTTCTGATCAGCATATTGATTTGAATATTTCCTCATCCGAGACTATTAACGGTTGTGAAAAAACCGTTACCTATATTATTAATAAACAAAGGAAGAAATTAATAGTTAAAATTCAGCCAAGAAATAAAAAAGGAAATAAAATTAAACTCAAAGGAAACAAAATGACAAAGAATAATACCGCAGGTGATCTTTATTTGCACATAAAGATTAGGAGTTAACCTCTTACTAAGGTCTTGATGCAATGAAGGGCTTATTGTATCCTGGCTGCAATTTTTGCCAGTTCCCAAGAATAATCATAAAGGTGTAACCCTTTACTCATAGCAATTATTTCTCCGTCACCAACACCGATCTCTCCCGCCATATATTCTTTCATAAGCTGAATGGCAGCCAGGTTTGACGGGAAACCGGCCCATAAATCCCACGATCTGAAATAAACGACAAAGTTAAGTTTATCATCACGGATTCTAGTATCTATCCCTCTCAGGCATGGCGGGTCCTCAAGATAAATTGACTGACTATCTCCTACTGCCATATAAGCCTGATTAGTATTAAATCCATCTTCTTTATACATTTTGATGATTTCAGCAATTTGTTTCTCTAGATATTGCCCGTAGGTATATTGTTCTCCCTCAGCTTTATGAGCTGTCATCAGATAAGGCAGATAGCTCTCAATATATTCCATAGAAGTAGGAGCAGGCACACCTTGAGGCACATCCGGTAATAGCGGCCTGGTTCCCGGATTCTTTATTTGAACGACTACTAAATCAAGCTCTTTCCGATACTGGCCGGCGTAACTACCGCGGTCTATCTTATATTCAGTGCCTTTAGTTAAAATATTACGCAAACAAAGAAACCATGCTTCGGAAAGATCTCTACCATTAATTACTGATATTTCCATAATCTTATACGGCTAATTAATCTCCGTCATCTCCCTCTCTTTTCCGCTCTTTATTTTATAGATCGGCCTGCAGTTATTATCCATATCAGTCAGCTACAGATATATTATTAATTTTAACAGCTACACATTCTTGGTCAG
>JAQTVP010000187.1 GCA_028707015.1 Dehalococcoidales bacterium
GGAAGTTACTACCATGTGCGGACACGCCATGGTCGCCTCCGGTTTGGTGAAAGCGCTTGTACAGGATATAAAGGCAGGTGCAATAAGTCCTGAGAAGGCAGGCAAGGAGCTGGCCAAAGAATGTGCGTGTGGCATATTCAATCCATTCCGTGCGACAAAACTCCTGGAGGAAATGGCAGCTAAATAGTAGCTGGTAATCTGTTAGCGCAGCAATAAAGTCCAGTCAGATGACAAAGTGAGAATAAAGCTAAGTTTGTACTAAATATGATTACATTTGTGATAAATTAGTATAGTACTGTTTAAGTAAATATCCATCCCTTATATTAGATTGGTTATTTATGTCTGTATAGACACTATTAGGCAACGTATCCCAAAAGGAAAAATTTATATAGGGAGGTAACAATAAAATGGCTGAATCACGTCTTCCACTTGAAGGGGTAAAATGTGTATGTGTTATCATGTTTCAACAGGTACCGGTAGCCTTTACCATGCTGGCTGACCTCGGAGCTGAAATAATTAAAATAGAACGGCCAGGAACTGGTGAAAGGGGTAGAGGAATACAGAAATTCCCTGATTTACCACTCAGTCCTTATTTTGAAACAAACAACCGTGGTTTCAAGTGTATAACACTTGATATTCAGACAAAGAAGGGTCAGGAAATTCTATATAAGCTTGTAAAGGATGCTGATATTTTCGCCGAAAACTTCCGTCCCGGTGTTGCTATACGTCACAACTTTGCTTATGAGGACTTGATTAAGTTCAATCCAGGTATTATCTACCTCAGTAGTTCATCTTATGGTCCAGATGGTCCAAATTCCAAGTTACCCGGAACAGATGGTGTAGCCCAGGCAGCGGGTGGGCTTGCTAGTGTGTTCGGAGAAGAAGGTAGTCGAATAATGACCGGACAAGCAGCTCTTGCTGATGAAACTGGAGCTTTAGTAAATTTTGGAGCTCTGATGCTTGGCTTATACCACAAGAAAATGACTGGTGATAGTCTGAAGATTGAGACATCACTGCTTGGCAGTCAAATCCGCCTGATGGGCTTTTCTATGACACGGGTTCTTTTTACAGGACAGGAACTGCCGCGTGGTCGGGCGCGTATCGCGGGCGGTGCTGCACCAGCGGTAACAGCTTCATTTGTTGACAAGAATGGTAAACCTTTTGTGATTCAAATGGTCGGTGAAGAGCTTTGGCAAAAAGGTATGAAAGCTGCCGGTTTTGATAAAAGACTAGCTGAAGTTGGCTGCGGCAAACTCGGGGAAGTTGCAGATTCCGAAGAGAAGACGAAGATTTTTCTAGATACCATGGGTGAATTATTTGCCACCAATACCCGGGAGGAGTGGCTAAAAATACTTCGCGGAGTTGACATAGTAAGCGCTCCAATTAATACTGTGCTAGAGGCATCGGTTGACCCTGATGTCATCGCCAATAATTATGTCATTGAGGTTGACCACCCCAAAGCAGGTAAGATAAAAGAAGTCGGTTTTCCCTGGAAATTTGATAAGTTCTCTCCCAAAGCTGGAATCGCACCTGAACTGGGTGAGCATAATAATGAAGTGCTAGCAAAACTGGGGTTTTCCGAGACAGAAATCGCCGAATTAAAAGAACAAAAGATAATCTGATTCCATATTTGAAAACTCCAAATCAGTAAAACTAGGGGCAAACTGACAGCATAAGAATATAGGTACATGCTTTTGTGGGAAAGCGCCCTAAGACGCGATGAGGTAACAGCAAGTTTTCCATATGAGCTGATTGAAGACTAGTTCGACTGGATAGTTTGGCAAAAAAGCAAATTAACTTTGTGAACATCATTAATAACTTTAATCCATATTATAGTTTCTAATTCATTGGCCTTAATTTATGCCTGCATCACAAAATTTACTCTTTATGGCGGTTGGCCAGATTACTTGGCACAATTACTTACCAAGTAATTTTACTTTTGCTGTTATCGAGAACAACCAGATTTTCTATAGATCTAATGGGCTAAGGAGCCTTAATTCTACCCCCTAGCCCATTAACAACAATCTGTCATATATTAATGAATTCTTGTTTTTGTACCCTATGTATTGTGTATTAGGTGATTAGCAGTTCTTCCACCTTTTCTTCAAGAGGTATGCCTGTCTTTGAATCCCAGCCCATCAGTGTATAATAGTAATTCCTTGCCTCTATCATTTTTTTATGATCCAAGGGTTTATCAGCTAGAGCTCCGCTCTTAGGTTCATAGAAACGTTCCGGTAGCTCATCATCTTCTGCGGTTAGTCCCTCTCGGATATTAATCAGCCTGAACATGGTCAGGATTCTTTCAGCAACCCTTAACTGTTCAGCTATACTCGTATCCCATCCTGTAACTGCAGCGGTGACAGCAGCCAACCGAGGACCATCAAAAGGTATCATGCTACACAGCACCAAGGAATCTCTAAGCATTCTATCAAGCTGAGTAACCTTAAGCAAAGCTACTTTAAGAGGGCCGTAATCATCAAGGGGAATAGGGTCAATTATACCCATAACAGGCCTAATCCGGTCTAGCTGTGGTCCTTCAATACTGAGCATAGTATCATGCAGGTTAAGGCAATGGTCAGCCCCGTGAGGATTTACCATATAACCAACCCCAAGAGCATGTTTTAGCCGTGGTTCATGCATTGGGACTCCCACACCTTTGACCTCCATGGAGAACTTCTCGGCTCCCTTACCAATTTTTTGAGCTGCCCTTGTTGCACCCTCAGCCAGCAGATTACCAATACCTTCACGCTTGGCAATTAATTCAATGGTTTCAAGCATGGCATTGGCATTACCAAATCTCAATTCAATACCACCGGTATCTTCCGTAGTCAGCAGTCCATTTTCAAAACACTCCATAGCGAAGGAAATGGTCATACCGGTTGAAATTGTATCTAATGAATTAGCATTACAAAGCTCACTGCCTCTAGCAACGGCTGTAATGTCACTTATACCACAGTTAGTCCCCAGTGCACCTTCGGTTTCATATTCAGGTCCGCCATAAGCAGGGTCCACTGCGTAGGTCCCTTTACTTTCCAGTACTTTCTTACAGCGTACCGGGCAGGCAAAACAACCCTCCATCCCTATTTTGATAAGTTCACAATCTATCATTTTTGCATCAGGGAATATTCCCTCACGGTAATTATTCACTGTTAAGTTGCCTGAAGTTACTTGCATCTCCATTGCAGCACCATGACCGGCGGTACCACCCTCTGCTAAACCGGCCCATAACTGTTTGTTTGCCATTACCCAATCTCTTTGTTCTTTTACGCCCTGTGCTGAAGCTACTTTC
>JAQTVP010000024.1 GCA_028707015.1 Dehalococcoidales bacterium
CTTCGATTACAAACGTGGTGGCTACCTATCCCAGTAATCCCCTTTGCCTAGGTCTTTACGAACCCTGGAAGCAAAACTGGTATACTGACCAGTCAATTCGCTGTATATACCCTGAACTCGGAAGATTAGTTGGCTATGCAGTAACAGTGGTATATTCGCTACCTGACCCACGCTTTAACCGCCTGTCAATGAAAGACTTGGTAGCAGCTCTGGCAAAATCTAAAAAACCAACCATCATTGTAGCCAAACAAGATTTCCCTCCGGAGATACTACCGAAAGTAGGGCTTTCTGGAGGAAATATGACGACAATGTTTAAAACCTGTGGAGCTGTCGGATTTGTTACCAATGGTCCATCGAGAGATATAGATGAAATACGCCCCATGAAATTCCAGTATTTTATCAGTGGTATTACCCCCGGACATGGAGATTTCGCAGTCAGTGCCGTAAATGTACCGGTCTCAGTAGCCGGTATGGATGTTGCTCCCGGTGAGATAATACACATGGATGAAAATGGTGCCTGCAAATTCCCGGCAGACAGGCTGGCTGATGTGTATAACAATGTTAAGGAACTTGCCAAAAGAGAAAAGGAGAGTATGAAAAAAGTAAGTTCCTTAAAGAATGCTGAAGATGTACTTAATATGCTAGAGTCGCGGTAAATTGACTGACAAATACAATGCTACATAAATAGACTGTTAATTAAATTATTGCCACCAATATTATGTCAATAATAATTTAGGTTTATAACTAAAGGAGATTATTGAATAATGGCAGAAATTAGAACTGTTAATCCCGAAAAATTAATTGTATTCTCTACAAAAGCACTTATGAAAATGGGAGTTACCGAAGAGGACGCAAAGATAACAGCCCGCATACTGGTAGCGGCAGACCTGAGAGGTATTGATTCACACGGAGTCGCACACCTGGATCCGTTCTATATTAAAGGATTAAAAACGGGACGTATAAACGCTAAACCGCAGATTAAGATGTTCAGCGAATCCCCATCTACTGCAATTATGGACGGTGATAAAGGTTTAGGTTTTGTTGTTGGTTACAAGGCAATGACAGAGGCTATCCGGCGTGCTCAAGAAGTGGGCAGCGGATTCATTTCAGTCCGCAATAGTACCCATTACGGTGCCGGAGCATACTATGCCATGATGGCTCTTGACCATAACATGATTGGCATATCATTAACCCAGGGAGGAAAAGGAATAGTAGCTCCAGGCAGCCGTGGTAAAGGAATCGGCCTGAATGTTATCAGTGTTGCCGTCCCTGCTAAAGAGGAAGTTCCTTTCGTTCTTGATATGGCCACTGGTGTTGTTGCCGGAGGTAAGCTGGAAATCGCCAAGAGACTGAATAGACTCATACCAGAAGGCTGGGCAGTAGATGAAGAAGGAAACCCGGCAACTGAAGTAGATAAAGCGACCGGCGGTATCCTCCCCTTAGGAGGAACGCCACAATTGGGTTCATATAAGGGCTTTGGATTAACGGTATTAGTTGATATATTTTGCAGCGTTCTTTCCGGAGGCTTGAGTTCTCCAGAAAAAGAGATTGGCCCAAATGCTCCCGGGCCAAATCATTTCTTCGGTGCGATACGAATTAACGGCTTCATGCCTATTGAAGAGTTTAAGCTGGGAATGGATAACATGATAAAGGCACACCATAATCTGCCTAAAGCCCCGGGAATAGATAACATATACCTGGCCGGTGAAGTTGAACAGATAATAGAGAAAGAACGCCATCATGGGATCCCGCTCCACCCTGATATTATTATATCATTACAGAAATTAGCCAAAGAATTAAATATTAAATATGATCTTTAATAAATAACCATGTTAAATACTTATACCTGATTATAAATTATAAATATGGAGTAATAAAGAAGGCTATGTTGGATACTATTTTTAAAAAGGACGGATAATAATAATGAAAACAAACATTCTCCGAAAATTATTAAATGAAGGCAAACCAACCTTGGGCACGCATGTTATCAGTCCCTGGCCCAGAATCGTAGAAGTAATCGGTCATACGGGGGCTTTTGACTATATTGAATATGTAGCAGAATACTCTACTTATGACATAGAACAGCTGGAAAATTTCGGCCGGGCTATTGATCTCTTCCCCAATATGTCCTCAATGATAAAAATAGAGGAGCAGTTAAAAGGTTTCCTGACTACCAGAGCCGTTGATTCTGGCATCGAGAGCGTACTCTTTACCGATTGCCGTTCGGCAGAAGATGTCCGCCAGTCTATCCGCCTAATTAGAGCAGAAACCCCCGATGAGGGTAGTGGAGTCCATGGTGCCGGCAGCCGTCGAATTGTCCTTGGCTCTAACCCAGCAGAATGGGTGCAGAAAATGAAGGACGTCGTTGTTGCCGTTATGATAGAGAAAGAAAGCGCCATGAATGAACTGGAAGATATTTTGTCTATCAAAGGACTAGATATGGTCCAATTTGGACCTAATGATTATTCGATTAGTATCGGAATGCCTGGACAGGTACGAGACCCGAAGGTACAAGCCAAACAAATGGAAATGATAAAACTGGCTCTGGAGAAAGGAGTTGCCCCCAGGGTGGAGATTAGCGGATATGAACAGGCTGCACCTTATATTAAGGAAGGAGTGCGCCACTTCTGCATGGGTACTGATTTAGGAATACTGTCTGCCTGGTGCATAGAGCATTCCAAAGGCATAAAGGAACTGCTCGCTAAAGCATAGCTTGATAACAAAAGACTATCAACAATACTTGAATATTTGTGATTTTAGGGAGAAAAATGATAAAACCAAAAGTTTTTGTTACTCGTTTTATAGGGCAGGAAGCGATAGACAAAATTAGTCAAGATACCACAATAGAAGTATGGCCTGAAGAATTACCACCACCATATGAGGTGCTTCTGGAAAAATCAAAGGATTCCGAAGGACTATTAACACTATTAAGTGATAAGATTGATGCAAATTTGATTAATTCAGCACCCAAGCTAAAGGTAGTAAGCAATTATGCGGTTGGCTACGATAATATTGATATTACTGAAGCAACCAAGCACCATATTGTTATCGGGAACACCCCGGGGGTGCTCACCGGAACAACAGCAGACCTTGCTTTTGCTCTGCTTATGGCGGCCGCCAGGCGCGTAGTTGAAGCAGACAAGTATACCCGAAAGGGTCAATGGAAAACATGGGGACCACAGGTATTATTGGGACAAGATATCCATAATGCTACTTTGGGTATTATTGGACTGGGTCGTATTGGCGCTGAAATGGCTAAAAGAGCTCGAGGCTTTAATATGAGGGTGCTCTACCACGATAAAATAAAACTAAATGAAGTAGAAGAAAAACAGCTGGGAGTAGAATATGTTAGCGAACTAAAAGAACTGCTGTCTAATGCTGATTTTATCAGTGTTCACGTTCCGCTAGTAGAACAAACTTATCACTTAATTGGGGTTAATGAGTTTGCTATGATGAAACCAACCGCAGTTTTAATTAATACCTCACGGGGTACAGTGGTCGACCAGAAGGCACTTTATGACACACTTAAGGCAAAACGGATTTTCGCAGCCGGATTAGATGTAACTGAAATCGAGCCGATATCTCCCGATGACCCGTTACTCACCCTGGATAATGTAATTATTACCCCTCATATCGCCAGTGGCAGTTTCACTACTCGAAAAAACATGGCTATTATGGCTGCCGAGAATCTTCTTACCGGATTGAATGGAGATATACCTCCGAACTGTGTTAATCCTGATGCCCTTAGAAAATAGCAGATATAATATTATGTCAATTTATTAAAAAATGAAGATTCATAGTTAACACGCTTTTTATTACTACACCCTAGTAACGATATTTATTTATATACCAGGCAATCAGGGCAATAGCTATTATACCAGCGGGTATACCAATAACCAGCCACAAGTTAATTCCATTATCAGTTATATTTTCTGTCTTTTCTGACAATGTTTCATTAATGGTTATATTACTGGATTGGGGTACTGCATCTGCAGCAATTCTTTTATTATCAGTAACCTGCAGCAAATTAATAACCGGAATACAACTTTTAACTGAGGTTAGTGATATTTTTAGATTAGTAGGAGTATTGCCAATAACCTCCTGAACGCTAATATTAATGCAATCGTTCCCCGAGCAGGTCTGATATTGCTTGTAGTCCGCTATTCTAATGGCGGCAATATCCATCCCCCAACTACCATTAATATCAACCAGGGCAGAAAGTAACTGAGAAGCACCTATACTAACATTAACTATAGCACCATTTGCAGTAGTTATGCCGTCTGCGTGGTATACTTTCCCACTTATTATCTCTGGCATCGGCGGGAAATCAAGGTCAGGGCCTGTAGTAACAGAGTACATATTGCCATTATTGTTATCAGTTATGCTACCGGAGACAATTTCATAATAATAGGTTGTGTCTGCAATCAAATTCGTCATGGTAACATAGTGCGTGGTGTCTTGAATTACTCGTCCTCGCTTATCGCAAGCAATATTATTCAAGTTACTAATATCAGTTCCATATTTTACATGGCCTGGCTCTACTAACTCAGTGAACCAGCTTATGGTAAGGGATTTATCACCCATATTAGATAATTGGTGAGTTATATCCGCTGCAAATACTTGATTTACCGGATTAAGAATTGTCATTGACAGCACCAAGAATACTGTCATAATAGTACGCCATATTTTGGCATTTTTGAAGCTAACCATTCCCTTTATCTCCTTTTTACCAACGATTCCTGTAAACCAGCTATGGCCACAAATATGACTAACACGACTTAACTCTTCTTCATGACCATAGCTACACATATTTCCTCAGTTTTTGTTTCCATCTCCTTTATTTTAGGAACCAGGGATAGCCCACGTACTGGCGTTAACGCTTTTCAGTAAATAACCTTCCCCAAGATCGATATTAAAATCGGTACCATATGCCATGTCTACCAGATAAAAATCCCAGCTGCCGGCAGCTGCGTTCCACCAGAATACTTGCGTTATGTTGCCATCCTGGTTATTTATCTCTCCAGCCATAGTGCTGGCGCTGTAACCAGTTGCAGGTTCCACGGGCAGGGCTATTAGATTCCAACCATCAACCAACGACACCTCAGCAGCAATGGATACTTCCACAGCCGGCGCTCCTTCTTTAGCGATATTTACAGTTACGACATTAGTAGCTATGCCATCGGCGCCACCTTGAGCTTCTATATTGATATCATCGCTGGTAGTATAGAAGTAGTAGCTCTGGAAATCGGCAGTTCTTACCGCGGCAATATCAATCCCCCAGTTCCCGCTACTATCTACCAAAGCTGATAATAATTGTGAATTACCAATATTGACATAGATAACGGTACCTTCCGCGGCGATAACTCCACCTGTTTTATATGCTGTACCCGTTATCGGATCGGGCATTTTGAAGTCTAGACCCGGACCAGTGGTCATTTCATACGGATCATTACTATTGTTATACGTTACCCCACCTGAAACAATTTCATAATAGTACGGCGTAGCTGCAGTTAGACCGCTTACAGTAACATGATGAGTATCATCTTCAACTGCCTGTCCCCGATCATCGTAGGCCGTGTTGTCCAGACTGTCAGCACTGGTTCCATATTTAATGTAACCTACCTCGTTATTCGGGCTTGTCCAGGATACGGTAAAGGATCTATCGGTTACATTGGCTACTTGAGGTGCGAATGAAGCGCTATATTCTGCTGATAGAGGTACACCCCAGTAAGTCCAGGTAACCGGTGCGGTGTTTTTCAGCAAATAACCATAACCGACTTCGATATTAAAATCGGTACCATATGCCATGTTTACCAGATAAAAATCCCAGCTGCCGGCAGCTGCATTCCACCAGAATACTTGCGTTATATCGCCACCATTTTCGTTGATAGCTGCCGCCAGCGTGGAAGCAGTATATCCTTCGGTTGGCTCAACAGCCAAGGCAACAATATTCCACCCATCAACCAGTTGAACATCAACAGGTATAACTGCCAACGTAGTGAATCCAAAAGCTTCGCTCTCACTGGTATTACCAAAATTATCCCTAGTGTTTACTTTCCACCAGTAGTCAACCTCTGGTGCCTGAAGACGAATCGAGGGTATCCATGAATTCTCACTAAGCCAACCACTCTCTTGAACACCACTTTCAAAGTTCTGGTCAGTACTGATAGTAAAGTAGTATGAAACAGGTGTGCTGGTATCAGTAACCGCAGCTGCGGTTAAATTTGGACTCAGTTCAATATCAATTGTCCCATTACCGGGAGCACTGCAGACAGTACCGGTCGGCCCCTCGGTATCCAGTATAAACTCTCCGCTAATACCCTCGCCCGAACCTAATATGTTACCATCATCAGCAATTACCTTTATTTTAGCGTCAGTTATATAGTGTCCATCAAAATCAGCTTTAGCATCCCAGCTTGCCGTGTAATGCGTTGCCGTAGAAGTTACCGTTTTGGTCCCCGAATCAGTTACCGTGGAACAATCAACATAGCTTGTGCCATTCAAATAAGCAAATCTTACTTCTACGCTGGTATCATCCTCATCTGGGTCATATACATCATATTCGATGCTTACAGTCCCGGTTCCGGTAGTTTGTGATGCAACGACATTTTCTACTGCTGGTGCATAATTAGGTATCAATGTAACAGCAGGTGCTCCATCTCTGGATGTAGTTACAGTTTCTGACTGAAACCCAGTACCATCAGCACTACCTTGAGCATTAATGGTAATGTAATCGCCAGCAATATAGGTATAGTAGCTCTGGAAATCAGCATTTCTTATTGCCGCAATATCGATACCCCAGTTTCCACTACTATCCACCAACCCGGATAAAACCTGTGAAGTACCAACATAAGCATAAATGATAGTACCCTCGGCAGCGGTAATCCCGTCCATTTTGTATACAGTACCTGTTATTGGATCGGGCATCTTAAAATCCAGACCAGGGCCAGTAGTTACTTCATAATGAGCCGCATTATTGTCATCTGTAGTTTCTGCCGAGACAACATCAAAATAGTAAGTAGTATTCGCTAACAGTCCGGTTACGCTGACATGGTGGGTATCATCTTCAGTTAATTGTCCCCGATCATCGTAGGCTGTACTGTTTAAATTGTCGGAAGAAGTACCATAGCTAATCTGCCCGGTAGTATCCACATTGGTTACCCAAGATACAGTGAAACTTCTGTCGCCCACATTAGTTATATTCATATCGGAAATTTCCGGTGGTGGGATCTCAATGTTGACAGAGGTGCCCGTATAGCTTTCCAGATTTATCGCATCGCCAGTGATATCCGCTAGTTTTGGTGTATTAGTAAAGTCAATACTGGTTTCCCCTTCATTAGTACAAGTACAGTCAAAAGTAATAGTAGCTAGAGTAGCACCACTCAAATCGGCTGATACCGGGATTGATCTGCTATCACCCTCTGGTGAAAGCAAAACTATGGTGTAGTTAATAACACCAAGATTGTTATCTGCCTGACACTGGGCAATAAAGTAGCCACCGTTGTCAGCAGAGTATTTATAATAGTACAGGGTTTCCTCTCCTGCGGTATAATATGCTCCGGAAACAAATGGGAATAGGTCATCGGATGGAGTAATCTGGCTACCGGCAATAGCAGAATTAGCATCCTGCACTTGCAGCAAGGTTTGGTCAAAGTTAACATTAATTTCGGCAGAGTAGAGTCCACTTACATCAGCAATAACAGCATTTAGAGTAATAGTATCTCCCGGTGCCGCTGATTGAGATGAGGGCACCAGAGTAATAGTTGGGATGCCGCTAGCTTGTGGTAACTCTGCCCCACTCTCATCATCAAGCCAGAGGCTCTCTGTTTTGCCAAAGTTCCGTCCAATTGGTATTAGGTCAAGAATATCAACCAACCCATCTCCAGTAAGATCACCGGTTGGACCAACTGTATCAAGATTATCCGTTACCGTAATCAGATCAGTGATATCTATCGTTCCGCTATCATTGGCATCACCCAATAGTAATAAGGTATCTGGCATCTCCACAGGTTCGCCACTTAGAATTTCAACTACATAGATTTCTGAAGAAACAGCAGCCAGATAACCGGCTTTATCAATTGTTACAGTATACGTCCCGGGAGCTACATTCAGAATATAAGAGCCATCCTGATTAGTGGTAGTCTGGTAACTTCCAGCGGTAACAGTAGCGCCACTATGGTCATCAGTCCCTTCAAGGTTAATATTTCCAGAGATAATGCCGCGAGCTTCATCGGTAATGATTATTGTTGTACCGGGAACCTGCGGATAAGGATTATCCATAGTACAAGCTAAGGTAACTGGAGTTGGCTCACCATAGAAGCCATATGGTTCACCCGCATCAGGCTGATAATCACCATCTATATCGAGAAAGGCAATGATGATATAGCTACCGTCGGCAATATTGTACATCTGGTAACCGCCAGGGCTAGCTATACTTTTTTGATAAAGCATTTCAGGAGGTATATCAACTCCGTAAGGCTGAGCAAGTATTACTATCTGGTCATAATCACTTGACTGTAAGGATCCAGTATACATCGTAATCCCACTTATTTGACCATTAGCCTGGGAAAGAGAGAAATCAACATTAGCCGTTGTATTGGGAGCAGTAACGATAACAGTCTCAGCCATCTCTAGAGAAGGCTGATCATCATAGAAACGGCGTTGAGTATTACTGCCTCCATGCGGCTCTATGTACCAGGCACTGATTTTATATTCACCTGAAGGCACACCATTAAATTGATAACCCTCGTAACCATTACTCCAAGTATCAGCTAATAAAGTACCGTCAGGTAAATATAAGCTTACCAGGGCACCATTAATGTCCCAACCATTTTCGTGTCTGACTATGCCCTCAATGGCACCGCCTGGTTCTAGGGTAAAATTAATTTGGGTAACGTCCTGAGTGGTTATATCTACGACAACTGGAGTTGCATCTTCAAAGCAAGCTGTTTCTTGCCACCATTCCATAGCATAATTACTGCTAATATTATTATCCGGCATACCCATAGCCATTACTATGTATTCACCGAAAGGCAAGTTATCTACAGTGTAGGTACCATCTACCTCCACCATAGTTTTAAAATCAACACCGGTAGATTCATTTAAAGCTAGCACCACACAACCGTCTAGTCCCTGGCTGGTGCTGGCATCAGCTACTACCCCTGAAATTGTACCAGCCTGCCCAAGACTAAAACTTACTCCCCCGATTTCTTCCCCACAGTTCAGCAAAAAATCAACAGCTTCCGTAGGATCAAAGGTGTCTTGGAAGAACATGCGGACACAACCTTCAGCTTGTGCGCCAACCACAAAGCTGCCTTGATCAACAGGGCAGAAAAGTTCATAACTGCCATCTGTATCAGTAATAGCGTTAGCTATCAGGATAAGTTTTTCGCTTTGAGGACCATCGTAACTACCGAATATCCTTAGAGCGAATACCTCGGCATTAGCAATAGCTGTGACCCCATCTTCTTCATAAACAAATCCCGTAACCAAACCAGCAGGGTTGAGCCAGAACTCAGTCCACCATCCCCAGTTATAGTCAAGCTGAATTACACCAGCTTCATCCCAGCTATAGGCTTCGTCATACTCAGCCCACCATTTAGGAATGACCATTTGCCCCACACTACCACTGGCCCCAATCTTATAATCACCATAAGGCAGATGATTAAATTCCCAATTTCCATTCTCATCCGAAACAGTCGTAAATTCCATGTCTGCAAACTCTTCATCAGGGGTATCCATTGGGTTCAGCAGATACGCCGTTACTAAAGCATCCGGCAAAATTTCATGAGTACCTAACTCTCCGGACATCCACACCCGGCCATTCATTCGACCTCCCGGTGAAAGAGTAAAGTTTATATTAGTAGTAACTCCCAGACTGGTAACCACTACTGGCGTGGCATCTGCTTCGTTATAGGTATTTTGCCAAAACTTTATTGCTCTATCCTGAGATTGTGCCATTACCAGATAGCTACCAGTTGGAATACCCTGAACAAGATAGGTCATATTATCTTCCAGAGTACCGGCTTCAGCGATTTGCTCACCAGTGGTATAGTCAATAATCGTTACTCTGGCATTATTTAGCCAGGGATCGCCACTTTCAGGCATTATTACACCGGTTATACTACCACCAATAGCTAAATTAAAAATAATGCTACTCACATCAGGATTTTCTATTGATACTGAAATTACAGCAGCATTTTGATAACTATTTTGATTATCATACCATTCGCTTACATACTGTGGATTATTTCCGCCTTTAGCCAAAACTTTATAATCATTAAAAGGTAAACCAGCGAGTATATATTCGCCATTAGCATTAGTAACAGCCCAGAATGGACTGGAAAAATCAGTATTTTCTAAAACTTCAATTTCATCCATAACGGGAATAGCACAAACTCTGGCACCTTCCAGGAATTGCCCGTTGTCGTTATTGACTACACCTGAGATAGTCCCGCCAGCATCGAGTGAAAAATTGATACCAGTTATATTTATCTGGCCGGGAGAGAGTATAATTTCTTCGGCTAGTTCAGGTGTAGCAACACTGCCAGCAGCAGCATAATATTCAATAGTAAAACCAGAAGCTAAAGCAGATACAAGATAACTACCAAGGGGAATACCCGAAACCGTATAACTACCATCAGTGCTGGTAGTTTTTTCTACCCGAACCCAGTCTCCACCATCGCTATTCCACGACTCCGTTATTATTTTTGCGCCTGCTATCGGGGTGGTATTATCAGATTGAAAAACGTAACCTGATAAAGAACCGCCATAGGGCAGACTAATATCACTTATCCAGTAATTTCCTCCCTGATTAATCTGATATCTGGTAGCATCATCCCGATCATAAGTACCTGATGTTTGTTCCTTTGATTATCTTATAACCCGATTTGTTGCTGTTGCCCAGACACAGTAATCTATATCGCTACTCAATCCGCTGAAACGAAAATATCCCGGCGTAACACCATCCCGATTATAGGAAATAGTGGTAGCTAATACCTCACCGGTATCGTAATTTTCAAGAGTAATAACGGCATCATCCAATCCGTTCCAGTTTTCATTGTTCACTCTCCCTTCGAGTTGGCCACCCTCCTGCAGTTGGAAATTCGTATTTTGAATGGGTGTAGAATTACCAATAGTGATTATTTCAGCAGCATTCACCGATGTTACGGTGCCATCCTGACTCCACCAACCCCTTATCAGGTTACTGTTATGATCACCGGGGTCTTCCACTCCTTCAGGGAGGGGACCGCCAGCTGATAACTTATAACTTCCATAGGGTAACCCTTCAAGAAGGTACTGGCCGTGATTTTCGTTATCATTAGAAAATGTCCAGGCTACAAATTCCTGAGTATCAGCAGTCCAGGCAATAACTATCTGATTTTGCTCGGTACCCGACCATTGGTTATATATCGTGCCTGATATAGAACCGCCTTGCTGTAAACTGAAATTTATATCAGGTACTAGGCCCTCCAGATCTACTAATATCGGAGTTGACTGCACCTTTCTACAGTTATCAGGATACCAGGCAGTAACATATCCTGGAGCATGAGCTCCCAACCGGTAAGTACCGTCCGGAACAACTACCTGAAAGGCACCATTAGGATAGTTTGGAAATTCTCCGACTATTTCGCCAGTATTGTAATTTTCTACTATTATGGTTGCCGGATACAGTTCACTACCAGAGATTCGCTGATAAACATTACCAGTAATAGTCCCATATCCAGAACTTGCCAAAATACTAGTACTTAATGGCGATATACCGACCAGCATCACTGCCATCACCAAAGTTAATAGTACTCGTATGATTTTACGGATTGTTATCATTCTCACGCCTCCTGCAGTTTATTTTTTGCCTTTTGTCCAATTTACACGATTAAATAACAGTTATTTTTACACACAACTTCATTATATTACATTGTTATTTATTACTGTCTATACTACATAAGTACTATACAACATAGGTCTATTGGACTATTGGCAATTTTCTGGATAGCAGGAATTTTATAAGGTTTTAACAATATTTTTATGGATATTAAACCTGGGATTGATAAAGTAAATGTGTAAAATAAAAAATGTGAGGATGCTACAGATAAGTAATGATAAAATTACGACTAATATTATTACTTTGCCTACTGACTTTATATGCACCAGTAGAATTAACCAGAATAATAATTCTTTGGGGATTGTCTGGATGGTTAATATTTGAAATATGCTTTATTTGGACCTTTTACGCTTTAGCAATACTCATATTCTCGGTCATCGTATTACGAAAACGTATATAGCTAATAATATCTTTCAATTTTCCAGTTTAACTCTTTAAAATAAGCCTTCAATTATATCTATATCTATATCCATATATCATAACGCCACCAATTGTAGTATCTTGAAAAAGATATTTCGTAATGTTATAATCCATGCAAGATTTAACTCTTCGAGCTGAGTAACTAAACCGAATATGGCATGTTATCTCAGCCGCTGGGCAGTATGCCCTAAGGGTATAAATGGAAACATTTATGCCTCCCACTATTTGGAAAGGAGAGAAATAATGAAGAAGATAGATACGTGATGAGGCATCAGTTTTTCAACAGGATGTCTTTTTTATTGCCTTTTTGCTTCATAATGCACAAAATCAACAGTGACTAGAATTTTTTTATTTGAGTTGATTCTGTCCTGAATCTACGTTTAATGCATGAGGTTCAGGACAATGTTAAAAATTATCATTAAATTAAACGGAGAAATGATGAAAAGAATAATTCTTTTTCTATTAAATACAATTCTTATTATCAGCCTACTTGCAGGTATCACTGGCTGTACAGCTAGTAATACCACTGACGAAGAATCAGCAAATACAGTTGAGGCCAGCAGTAAACCATTAGCTCCCCAGCAAAGGCTACGCGTGGCAACTACTACCAGCCTCTATGATACTGGACTCTGGGGTTACCTTGAACCAATGTTTGAAGAGAAATACGGGGTTGAGCTGGACGTACTTTACGCGGGAACAGGCGCTGCTATCGGATACGGTGAGCGGGGCGATGTTGATGTTATTGCCGTACATTCCAAATCACGAGAAGAAGCATTTGTAAGTGCCGGCTATGGGATTGAGCGAACCCCTTTTGCCTATAATTATTTCCTCATTGTTGGCCCAGCCGATGATCCGGCTGGCATTAAAGATATGACACCAGAAGAAGCCTTTAACAAGCTATATGAAACGGGAGCTGCTAACTTTATTTCCCGGGGGGATGATTCCGGTACTCACTCAAAAGAAAAAGCAATATGGCAGGCTGCCGGTTATAATTACGAAACAGTACGTGAATCAGGCAGCTGG
>JAQTVP010000025.1 GCA_028707015.1 Dehalococcoidales bacterium
ACAGGAGTGTTCATGAGGTCAGTAATGTATGGATGTTAAAGATATGCCAACCGTAGAATTTGGGAATTCTGAAGAAATTCAGGTAGGAGATTGGGTGATAGCGCTGGGTCATCCTCTCGGTCTTTCTCCGGATGAAGGCGGCGCTACAGTAACTGTCGGTATAGTCAGCAACCTGGGCAGATCGTTTACCATTCAGGACATCCCCTATTACGACATAATTCAGACCGATGCGGCCATTAATCCCGGAAATAGCGGAGGGCCTCTGATTAATTTAGCCGGTGAATTGGTGGGGATTAATAGCGCTGGAGCAGGTGAGGCAGAGAACATAAATTTTGCTATCAACATCACCACAGCACAAAGAGTATTTGATGATATTATTCAATATGGCAGAGTAATCAGACCGTATCTGGGAGCTTTTTTAAATGATATTACACCGGCTATAGCCTGCGAATATTGCCTGGCAAAAAGGGTTGGGGCAGTGGTTGGTCGTCAGGGTTGGACCTGATGGACCAGCCAATATAGCCGGGATCATTGATAATGACATCATTGTTGGATTTGATGATAAAGAGATAATCTCTGCAGCCCAATTAGTAAAGGAGCTTTGGAAACGAGATATTGGAGAGAGCGTGGTTATCCGCTTCTGGAGAGGCGAAACCGAAATGGAAACCACTGTTTTACTAACCGAACGGCCAGGCACTGGAAATTATTAGTTGAAAGTAACAAATATCTTCAAGATAGCGGCAATAATTTAAATGTCCTTTCGATGAACATTTAAATTATTACAATATTGTTATCTCGGGTAAAATTAACAATAACGTCGCTTGGTCTCACACCAACACCAAACTGGCAGCTAACCAAATAAAAGTACATATAGTATTTGATCGAAGTAAGTGAGTACAAATAGAAATACAGCGGTTGGGATAACTATAGACTGATTTAATTGACCCATATATAAATGGTACACAGAAGCAATCAAAAGCAAATAGCATAATAAATTAATGAAAATTAGTCCTTTTATACATGAGCAAACCATTCTTTTGGATACTTTATATAATGTTAGCTACATATTAAAATTCAGCCTATAGTATCAAGGTTCTCCGATTACGACTGGAGAACCTGTATTTCTTAAGCATAAAAATATACCAACGGTTATCAGGAATGCTAATTGCTATTATTAGCAAAAACGTGAACCAAAACTGTATCCAAGCAAATACATTATAATTATCAGGTAAATATACTACTATCAATAAAGGAGCCCTAATGATTAACAGGTTAAAAAAATCCTGGGTAGATATTTCAATACCCTTAAAAGATGGAATGGTCCACTGGCCTGATGACCCTCCTGTAGTTATTAAGCGCATTGGAAATATTGAAAATGGAGACGCAGCTAACCTTTCCGTACTTTCAATGGGAGCACATTCCGGAACACATGTAGATGCTCCGCTTCATTTTGTTAAAAACGGTGAAGGTATTGATCATATTCCACTAGATACAGTAATTGGTAGAGCACAGGTAATTGAAATAAAAGACCCGGAATCTATAAAACCGGAGGAACTTGCGGAACACCGCATACGGAATGGCGATCGTATTTTGTTTAAAACACGGAATTCACCACATACTTGGCAAGATGATAATTTTACTAAAGATTTTATATTTATTTCGGATGCTGCCGCGGAATTTTTGGTAAACCGTGGAGTCCGGCTGGTCGGTATTGATTATTTATCTGTTGGCAGTTTTAAGCATGACGGCAGTAGAGTTCATCATAGGCTTCTCAGCAGTGGTGTATGGATTATTGAGGGATTAAATCTGGCAAATATAACACCAGGTAATTACGATTTTATCTGTTTACCTTTGAGAATTGTTGGCGGAGATGGCGCCCCTGCACGCGCCATACTTAGACCTTTAAAACAAGCTAATATTTAAAAGATGAGGAATGATACAGAATTATGGAATGTTATGATTTACTGATAGACGTTTATGGACGGCTAACTGTATTTCCGAACAATGTTCTTCAGGGGTTCCCACCTGATAAGTTGAACTGGCAACCCCGTCCTGATTGTAACAGTATTGGTTGGTTAGTCTGGCACTTGACTCGCCAGCAAGACGCTCAAATAGCTTCATTAATGAATGAACAGCAATTGTGGATTAAGAATGGATGGGCTTCCAGGTTTAACCATTCACCCAATTCTAACGATGTCGGATTCGGTCATACTCCAGAACAAGTATCATCATTTACATTTCCAGATATTCAGATAATGCTAGACTATCATTGTGACGTACAAGAACATACACTAAATTATCTCCAACAGATTTAGATCAAGAACTCGATGAAACTTTATAGTTTAAGTTAATGTTCTTTATTGGGGCTATCAGCCTTACCCTCTAACTAGCATGATAAGAGAAAGCCTAATTGAGTATAATCCTCTTATTAATTCTCAAGGTTATCTATGCAGCTACTCAACACAGTCTTCGTCAACTTATTAATGGCTTTCTCTATGATTCTTATACCAGGACTATATTGCCCTTGAAACTAATGGTGGGCCATTCTGGACACGAATCAGAAACCTCAGTTTTATGGGTATACTCTTCCATCTCTCCACCTTCTTATTCGTATGAATTCTTTTAAAGGATAAAATAGCAAAATCCAATATAGTGTGATTAAACTTAGAACATAACTATGTTCTCTTATTTATCAAAAGGTCTTTTGTCAAATAATCTATATGTACAGTATATAGTAATATAGTATTATTGCTTTGGATTACCGTTCAGGTTAAAGGTT
Organism: Dehalococcoidales bacterium; assembly: GCA_028707015.1. Lineage (GTDB taxonomy): Bacteria > Chloroflexota > Dehalococcoidia > Dehalococcoidales > JAQTVP01 > JAQTVP01. The sequence goes on from JAQTVP010000025.1 coordinate 2,780, forward strand.
CTACTGATAACAGCGTAAACTGCAGCTAATATATAGTTTCGAATTGTGTGTTAATATTCTCATAAGGAGTTAAAACTTTCATGAGATACCTCAAAACAGACGGTAATTTTGTTGACGAATGGGCGGAACAGAGGTACGGACTGGCTGATCTTCTTTATGAAACGATTCGTATAGACAAACCTCCTGCCGTACCATTACAACCGAGTCTGGTTGAGGAAAGTCTTTACCAAAATTTATATTCGTGGTTTGGAGGATTCTTCATATGAGTATACTAACATGGATATTCATAATCTTATGTATATCACAGTCGGCAATGTTTTCCGGATTGAATTTGGCATTCTTCAGCCTAAGCAAGCTTCAGCTTGAGATTGGAGCAGCAAAGAATAATGCAGATGCCCGCCGAGTATTGGCATTTCGTAAAGACTCCAATTTCCTTTTGGTCACAATCCTATGGGGTAATGTTGCTGTTAATGTACTTCTTGCGTTACTGTCCGGATCTGTCCTGTCCGGAGTATTAGCCTTTCTATTCTCTACGGTTCTTATTACTATGTTTGGCGAAATTATACCGCAGGCATACTTCTCACGACATGCTCTCAGAATGGCTTCGTTACTGGCACCAATACTCCGAATTTATCAGTTTATTTTATTTCCATTAACTAAACCAACGGCACTCATTCTAGATAAATGGTTGGGGGTAGAAGCCATTAACTATTTTAAAGAAGCTGATTTAAATGAGCTTGTTAAGATGCATGTATCTTCTAGCCAAACTGATAATGGCAAAGTTGAAGGAATGGGTGTCCTTAATTTTCTAAACCTTGATGATTTACCGCTATCAGCAGAGGGAGAAGTTATTGACCCGAAAAGTATTATAATACTGGAGTTTCGGGGTAACAAACCCATTTTTCCTAATATTGAGTCATCCTATACTGACACATTTTTAAGAAAAATACATTCATCGCAGAAGAAGTGGATTATAGTAGTGGATCCAGAAAATACGCCAAAGATAGTCTTGGAATCGGACGGCTTCCTAAGGGATGCTCTTTTTAACAAAAGCGGTTTTAACCCATACTCGCATTGTCATCACCCAATTATTTTGAACAATATAAATACAAAATTAGGCAAAGCTATTTCCCTATTAAAAGTTAACCCTACGCATTATGGCGATGACGTTATAGACAAAGACATCATTCTCCTGTGGAGTACTGAAAAACGGATTATTACAGGGTCAGATATTCTTGGGAGGCTCCTGCGGGGCATTGTCCAAAGCAATACCATTTCATAAAGCCAGGTTAGAACTCTCAATATCCACGAGAGAACACAATATATGAATACGGTACATAGTAATATTATTTCTCCCTTGTATTATATTAAGAATCTTGGTAATAATGGGTATCTCCTATGATCCGGTACCAATTTTATAGCCACTCTAAAAACATTTAAGTGCCCTTCCTCTTGTTTGACACTAGATTCAAAGATTCTGTTTGTCCGTCTAATGTTTTTACTAGGAGCTTGCCCATAATCCGCTAAAGAAATTACGCGCGTTAATACCGAGCACGCGGGTATCATAGCCGCCTTCCTGAACAACCATTGTTGGCAGGTGGAGCATACCGATATTTTCCCCAATGGATTTGAAATCCTCAGCTTCCAAATTCCAACTCCCCGTAGGGTCTTCTCTGGCAGTATCTAATCCCAGAGCAACCACTAGAAAAACAGCATGGAATCTTTTTATCCTTTTTAATGCATCTTTAAGAATATGCTGGTAAAATTTGCCATCAATATTTTCCGGCAGTGGTATGTTCATATTATATCCTTTGCCATTACCTCTACCCTTTTCGCTGGAGAAACCACTGAAATAAGGATAGGCAAAACTTGGATGGCCGTGTATGGATATAGTCAGCACATCAGAGCGGTCATAGAAAATTTCCTGCTGTCCGTTACCATGATGGTAATCAATATCAAGGATAGCCACTTTACCATAGGAGCTAAGGAGCTGTGCTGCTACTGCTGTTGAATTAAAATAGCAAAAACCGCCAAAGGAACTTGGCTCGGCATGATGGCCGGGAGGCCTAACCAGTGCATAAGCCAGCCGTTTACCTTCAAGAAGCATTTTAGCTGCGGTCAAACTGCAGTCTACTGCCCTTTTTGCTGCCAGATACGCATTGCTGTTTATTGGGGTAAAAGTATCAATACAATAATATCCGACACGTATCGGCAGAGATTTGGGCGGACGAGTTCTGTTACGTATCGGGAAAATGTAAGGATAGATTGAAGTGCCAGGCACTAAGCCATCGCACACTTTTCTGAAGTAATTGATAAATCTGGTGTCATGAACAAACTTGATATATTTCTCAGAAAAATGTCTCGGCGAGATTTTTAAGAACAGATTGGTATTATTAATCTCGTTAAGTATAGCGTCTATCCTTACCGGAGATTCAACATAACCGCGCTCTTCAACGTGATGAATACTATGGCGGTCATTAACGATTAGCATTATACGCTTATCAGCCGGAGTTACGTTATTTACTGATACTGGGGGGGTTTTTACATATTTCGGTTTTCTGATACTTATCGGATTGTCCTGAAATGATGTCACTACCATTTCAACATAATCCGGTGGGCATATGCCCACGTATTTTTTCTCCAGAATCGCTCGTGCAATCTCGCGGGCAACGTCAAGAGGCAGATCTTTACCTTGTCCCAAACCATCATAAACAAGGTATGGCGGGTTATCCCCGCCGGGTTTTAAAGGGGTTTCATAGGCAGTATTGATAATGGGACGGGCACCATATCTTTCGTAAAAACGTAGCCGTGCAGCATTTTGTTTTCTAGTTTTCGGGTTGGTACTCAATTTAGGGTCATCAGGCAGGCATTCGAAGAATAGCCCTATTGTATTCAGACCGAGAGCTTCGCTTCTCACTCTCTCGTAAAGAGCACTACCGATACCGCCGCCCATTTTCAGTTTGGTAGTAGAGATAAAATCCAGAAAGCAGAAATTTAGAGTCGGCTCATGAAAAAGAAGAGCAAAGCCGTCAACGTGTCCTCTTGAGCCTTCGGCAATAAAGAGAATGGCACGAAAGCGATATTTCAGCGGGTTGCGTAATTGCTCCGGTAATTTACCAATGTTTTTCTTTGGCAGGCCAGGAAATTGGGAATGTAGAATTCTCTGAACCTGCGCGATCGCTTCTTTATTTATCGGCGTTATGGTATCGTAAACTTGGCGAATCCGAAACATATCTGATTTACTTGTTGCTCCTTACGGCTTATCTTAGCTTTTTCTCTAGTATAAGTTTATCATCTCCCGGTTTGTAAAAATCGGGAATGAGACCAATTGTTATATATTTATGGTTGAGGTAAAACCGCACAGTGTTTTTATATGCCTTTGTGGAAGAGGTTTCAATAATCACTATTCTTCCTTTTGCGTTTGTGATTAACTCCTCTGCTAATTTTAGCAGTTTGCTACCGATACCCATCTTTCTTCTTTCTGATGATACGACCACCCAATAAATATCCCAGGTATTATCCGTCATTGGTGTCGGCCCATAACAGATATAACCAATAATTTCACCATTAGCTTCGGCAACCAGAATGAAATAGATTGTACCGGCCAGATTCCCATGGTAACTATCGATAACTTATTCGGCAACTGTCACCTCAGAGACATTGAACTCAACTGTATTATTTAGTATTTTCATCAATACTGCTTTATCTTTTTTAATCATCTGGCGGATATTAGTGTCCATGGGCTCTCTCCATTGCGAGCCGTAGTATTTTATCCACAAATTCAGGATAATTCATACTTGCGGTTTCTGCTTGCCGGATTGATCCGGCACCGGGAGAAATATCGGGGTTTGGATTTACCTCTATAATATTCAACGTCCCTGCTTTATCCATACGCATGTCCACTCGGGCATAACCCTGGCAGCCAAGCAAATGGAAAGCGGCCATCGCTGTTTTTTTGATATGATTCTCGGTATTAATATCTATCTGAGCTGGGCAAACCGATTTGGTACCTTGAAAATAAATGTCATTAATTTTCCATTTAGCGGCAAAGGTAAGGATTCTGGGTATTTTCGCAGGAAGGTTATAGACTATCTCGGAAACAGGAAGTACCACACACTGCACATTACCCATGACCGTCGCATTAAATTCCTGTCCATCAAGAAATTCCTCCACCAGTACTTTATTGTCATAAGATTTCTCTATCAGCTTCACCTGTTCTTTCAGGGAGACAAAATCACCGACTATACTTGCCTTTGTCACCCCATGGCTGGCGTCTTCTGCTGAAGGTTTGACGATACAGGGATAATTTAACCGGAACATGTCTAATATACCGGTGGTTAACAGCTGATAATCCGGAGTTGGGATTCCGGCGGCTGTTAGCATCTGCTTAACCTTAACCTTATCAAGGGCTAATTTTAATGTTTTACCGCCGCAGCCGGTATAAGGAATTCCTGTTTCTGATAAAATCTCCGGTACCAGCGCTTCGGTATCCGGTTGGCCGCAAAACCCCTCAAAAAGATTGAATACCACTTCGGCTTTCAGAGAACTGAGTCGCTTCCGCATTCGGGTGAGCGGCGGGGCTAAAGACACTTTGACTACATTATAACCAAGTTCAGATAATGCCTTATACACTGCGTCCACTGCGTCCAAAACTCCGGTTACAGCTTCTTCTTCACCGGCACAATCATAACGCGAGGGTAGTGGTTTATTATATAAGATTGCTATGCGCATATGCGTTGCAGATATCTCCCAAGGGCAACGTCAAGTACTGTCCCTATCAGCTGTTCTTGTGTCCAGCCCAGCTTTACTGCCATTATAACCAGATCGCTGTAATTTCCAAGACCTGGCAGGGGGTTTATTTCCAAAAAGTAAGGTTCTCCCTCCGGACTGATTCTAAAATCGACCCGAGCAAAATCACGACAGCCAAACATTTTAAAAACCTTAAGGCTGAAATCAGCTATCTTATGCAGTATTCTTTGTTTAAGAAGTGCCGGGCATTCATAGTCAACCAGATTTTCCCAATCACGCTTTACCTCCAACGAATACACAAAGGGAACATCATTTTTACGTGGCTTGATACGCATTGATCCCAGCACTACAGGCGGGAAGTTACCGATAATACCTGTTGTTATTTCATCCCCACTGATAAATTGCTCCACCATTACCGGCTGGTGATAAACTTGCAGGAGTTTATGTGCTATTTCCACTGCTTGCTCCTTATTATAGACTAGAGAATCAGCACGAATTCCCTTGCTCGAACCTTCATATGCCGGTTTGACAATAGCTGGAAAAGAGAAATTACCCCACAATATCCGAGAAAGCTCTTCATCACTGGAGATTACTAGCCATGCCGGTGTGCTGACACCGGCCGAGGTCACCAATTTTTTTACAACCGGTTTATCCAGACAGATGGACAGACATTGCGGATCGGAACCGGTATATGGTATATCCAGCATTTCTAAAATAGCGGGAACCTGAGATTCACGGCTACGGTATGTACCTCTGCCTTCGGAAATATTAAAGACGATATCCACCTTCGATTTCAGGATATTATCAATAAAATCTTTACCCCCACCCAATCGGGAAACAGTGTGTCCTTTAGCTTCTAATGCTCGAGATATTATCTCTATCGTTTCCCGCGAATCATATTCCTCGAAAGCATCATCTGGATCATTTGTATCGGATATTATGGTATCTTTAAGATCGTAGGCTAACCCTATCTGCATCTTCGGCTCCTTGTGTTCTAAATGATAAATCTCTGTTTCTAATGATATCTCCAGTAGAATTTACAGCCGAGACGATTTCTTCTATCTGGCTATCTTCGGAATATTTCGGATTACGGTAGTGATATATATCTCCCTCAAAGTTCTTTAGTATTAGCTCGTTTTCGTTTTGAGATAAAACGTAGTTCGACTCTAAAGGCACTTTGCCACCGCCGTGGGAAATATCCACGATGAATGTTGGAACCGCCAGCCCGGAAGTGTGCCCACGCATCCCTTCAATTATTTTTATCCCAGTATCTACCGGAGTGCGTAAATGCTCTGTCCCCTGAACTTCATCGCACTGGAAAAGATAGTATGGTCGTACTTTTATCCTGAGAAGTTCATGGCAAAGCTTAAGCTGCGTCTTAATACTGTCATTAATGCCGCGAAGCAGAACAGCCTGATTATTGACGGGAATACCGCTACGAAGCAAGCGGTCACATGCCTTCGCAGATTGTGGCGTTATCTCACGGGGGTGGTTAAAATGAGTGTTCAACCATATCGGTCCATATTTCGAGAGCATATCGCATAGCTCTTCATCAATACGTTGCGGCAATACTACCGGAAATCTCGTACCGATACGTATTATTTCAATATGACTAATCGCTCTTATTCTAGAGATAATACTCTCCAGTCGTCTGGTAGTTAGCGTAAGAGGGTCACCACCGGAGATAATAACATCACGGATATTACTATTTTGACACAGGTATTCCAGCATTGCCTCAATCTCTTCATCCGTACGTACCCATCTGCCGTGATGCCACTCCCGCTTGCGAGTACAGTGCCGGCAGAGCATCGGGCAGATATCAGTCAATACCACAAGCGCCCGGTCCGGATAGCGGTGGACCAGTCCGGGAACTACAGAAGCCTTTCTCTCTGTCAGTGGATCTTCCATACCCTGTGAGTCCATGGCTATCTCTAAAAATGAAGGGATTGCCTGTTTTCTTATCGGGTCATTAACATCGTCAGGATCAATCAAAGAGAGATAATAGGGAGTAATTGATAAGGGATAACGCATTATTACCAGTTTGAGCTGTGCCTGTTCTTCGTTTGATAACGGAATGAAATCCGTTAACTGATCAATAGTAGTAATTCTATTCCGGAATTGCCATTTCCAGTCATTCCAGATGTAATCTGGGATATTATGAAAAAATTTACTCCTGTTATCATTTTTACTACTAGGAGGTTCATCTTCTTCCTCCGGCAGTTTCTTGAGTCCGGCAGGTTTTTGTTCTAAATTTATTACCTGTTTATATCTGGTTTCAATTAATGTTTTCATTTTATCTGCCATTCTAATCCTTATTTTCCTACCCCTTGACTTTACATTTATGTTTCTGGATAATAAACATAGGAATAAAAATACTAGAATTATTTTTCTAGTATTATAAAGAAAATACAGTAATTGTCAAGTATTTTACTAGGTTTTTTATATATATTTAGGGGGGTTCTATATGGCAGAATGGAACTTGTTTACAAGCCACGGATTGATATTGGTTACGATTGCCAAGAATCCGGACATGACTGCCCGGGAAATAAGTAATGATATCGGTCTGACCGAGCGGACAACACATAAGATAATAATTGATTTAGAAGACATCGGATATATTAATAGAGTTAAAGTTGGACGTCAGAATAAATACCGAATTCATTCCACTGTACCGATACAGGACGAGGTAACGAACACTTCAATAGGAGAATTATTAGCAACTCTAGGCTGGAAACGCCACGGTAGAAGGCCAAAAAATACTAAAGTAAAAAATCTTTAAACTAAATAGTTCTCCAAAAAACTATCCTTTTGGTAGAGACGAGGGAGAATCAAATTCTCCCGGAAATAATACTGAGTTTTGTGTGTTAATGCTTAAAAGGGTAAGTTTTCCCATCTGTCTTAGTTATGGTCAATATTTTCTTTAAGGGAATTCCTGCTCTCATATCTTCACTAAACGAATTATAAATCACCTATTTAAGCTTATACAGATCTTTATATTATATATTATCCAGCTATTCAAATCGGAATCGTTCAGTATCGCAGCAGCATTGATAACATCTGTTCAATGCCATATCTAGTTAGTCTTTCACCTCTTTGATTAAGCCACAAGTAATCAGAGCTATTGTCTCCTCGTCTGATAATGTATTGCCATAATGCTTTCTAGGTCCTAAGACCAATCCTGGCTAATCTTTCTTTCCTACCCTTACCAAAAACCTTGATAATACCACTTTTAATATCAGCATCTTTTAGTTTTAAATTAGTGAGCTCCGATACCCTGAGTCCAGTATCTAACAACATCATAACTATAGCCTTATTACGGTAGTCGATAATACTTCTACCGTTAAAGCTTATAAGTACTTGAGACATTTGCTGTGGGCTTAGACTTTGAACCATTTTCCTGTCTGGCTTGGCTATCTTAAACTTTAACATAGGTAACATAGGATTAACATCAATGAATTCTTCATCAGATAACCAGTGATAGAAACTCTGTAGAGCTACTTTGTATCTTCCGGCAGTAGCTAAAGATAGATGGTATTTATCCTCACCATGTGAAAGATATTCACGAATAGCGGTAGTGGAGATGTTATTAATTGGTTTATCTCCAATGAATTCAATAAACCTTTGTAGCTTAAGTTGATGGTCCTTATTGGTGCTATCAGTCTTACCCTCTAACTGGCATGATAAGAGATAGCCATCAATAAGTTGACGAAGACTGTGCTGAGTTGTTGTATCTAGATAGCTTTGAGAATTTTCATGAGGACTGTGCTGTCTTTGAATTTAGTGGTGGGCCATTCTGGGCTCGAACCAGAGACCTCAGTCTTATCAGGACTGCGCTCTAACCAACTGAGCTAATGGCCCTTTTTTTAACAAGACTATTCTATAAGAATATTCCTATAAAATCAAGTTAGTCTGGTTAATTGTTTTTCATGCCAAAATGGGCAAAAGCCAGATTAGTTAAACCTACCAGATTGACTATAGCAAGAATAATGGTAGAACTAGTACATCCATGCCAGATAAATTCATTAAATAATAACCCTATTGTACCGATGGCAATAAGAACAAATCCACTTATCTGAATGAAATTTTTCAATCTATATATATTTTGTGACATAACAAAAAACCTTAACGACTAGATAGTGGAAGGAAGAAATAACACCGAATTATTTTCGGTTCGGTGCTCGACCTAGGAGATAGGGTATTACTACCCATTTACACTCCCTAGAAAGGAGGTGATTCAGCCGCAGCTTCCGCTACGGCTACCTTGTTACGACTTCGTCCCAATCATCAACCCCACCCTCGGCGACTGCCTCCCCGACAAGTCGAGGTTAGCCCATCGACTTCAGGTGTTGCCAACTTTCATGACGTGACGGGCGGTGTGTACAAGGCCCGAGAACGTATTCACCGCAGTATGCTGACCTGCGGTTACTAGCAACTCCAACTTCATGCAGGCGAATTTCAGCCTACAATCCGAACTGAGGATGGCTTTATAGGATTAGCTCCAGATCACTCTATTGCTGCCCATTGTACCACCCATTGTAGCGTGTGTGTAGCCCAAGGCATAAGGGCCGTGCTGACTTGACGTCATCCCCACCTTCCTCCCCTTTTCGCGGGGCAGTCTCGCCAGAGAATACAACTGACAACGAGGGTTGCGCTCGTTATAGGACTTAACCTAACACTTCACAGCACGAGCTGACGACAGCCATGCAGCACCTGTGACGGCTCCTGACTTAACAGGTCGCTCACCTTTCGGATCACTACTTCCGACATTTCAAGCCTTGGTAAGGTTCTTCGCGTTGCATCGAATTAAACCACACGCTCCGCTGCTTGTGCGGGCCCCCGTCAATTCCTTTGAGTTTTAGCCTTGCGGCCGTACTCCCCAGGCGGGACACTTAATGCGTTAGCTTCGGCACAGAGAGGGTCGATACTCCCTATACCTAGTGTCCATTGCTTACGGCGTGGACTACCAGGGTATCTAATCCTGTTTGCTCCCCACGCTTTCGAGCCTCAGCGTCAGAAACAGCCTAGGAGGCCGCCTTCGCCACTGGTGTTCCTCCCGATATCTACGCATTTCACCACTACACCGGGAATTCCACCTCCCCCTGCTGTCCTCCAGTTTAACAGTATCGAATGACCTTTCCCAGTTAAGCCGGGAAATTTCACACCCGACTTGAAAAACCGCCTACGCTCTCTTTACGCCCAGTAAATCCGGATAACGCTTGCCTCCTACGTATTACCGCGGCTGCTGGCACGTAGTTAGCCAAGACTTATTCCTCAGGTACCGTCATTATTCTTCCCTGAGAAAAGGGGTTTACAACCCGAAGGCTGTCATCCCCCACGCGGCGTCGCTGTGTCAGGCTTTCGCCCATTGCACAAAATTCCTTGCTGCTGCCTCCCGTAGGAGTCTGGGCCGTATCTCAGTCCCAGTGTGGCTGTATGTCCTCTCAAACCAGCTACCGATCTTAGCCTTGGTAAACCGTTACCCTACCAACTAGCTAATCGGACGCAAGTCCCTCCCTAAGCGCCCTAAGGCTTTAATAATGGAGCATTACCTCCACCATCACATACGGTATTAGCTCTAATTTCTCAAAGTTATCCCCTACTTAAGGGCAGGTTACTTACGCGTTACTCACCCGTATGCCACTATTCAGCTATCTAAGTAAACTTAGTCAACTAAACCG